>NZ_JABBYO010000020.1 GCF_012958305.1 Tautonia rosea
TCCGCAGTCACAACCAGAAACTTCCGTGTCGGGACACTAGTCTTTGGCGCAGTCCGTTAGGTGTCCAGGGATTCCCTCTTTGGGTACGAAGTAGGGGACCATCGGGAAAGCGCCGCGCCATGACCTTCAAATAGTCGAGCCAGTATTTTGGGATATACAAGAGATATTGCTTACCCTTTGATCTCATCTTGGCAATGCCGTTATTCCAATCAATGTGGCCTGCTTGCATGCAACATAACAAGTGTGGTCGCATTTCTGTACTATCCAACAATTGCATCATAATTCTCAAGTCGGGTGGCGCTGCATCCAAGAGTCGTTTCACTTCATCGTCAGTCAGTAGCAGTGTCCGGCGCTCCATTGAGGGCTTGTGAACACCAGCAACCGGATTCTCTGCAATCAGCTTCTCGCGCTCACACCAATTCAAGAATGCGTTCACAACAGTCAGAACACCACACGCGCCACTGCTCGACCAGCCTTGCTCTCTCGACCAGAACTCTAATTGCCCTGGCGTCAGTTATTCAGGCGCGTACGTCCCGAATCTCTTGCGGAACTTTGAGAGTCGAGCCTTTGCTACCACCCAACTATTTTTTGAGCGCGTAGCCTTGCAATAAGCAAGATAAACATCTACTAGTGCATCCAGTGTGCGCGGCTTTTCTTGCTCATGCGGCGAGTTTGAAGTAATGGGCAGCTTAGTTCCGGTCAGACTATGGAACTTTTCCCATGCTGTTTTTTCGTCTTTGCCGAGATTGATTTGCTTGCCTTGATGGTAAACAAACCAACAGTCTCGATCGGATGTGAACCAAGGTTTTGCTTTCCGTGCCATGATTCTATGCCGTTGGCACAGAACCCGACGCGATGCCCTGCCAGTTGCCCTAGGCGTAAGTCCCTACAGTGTAAAGACTTCTGAATATGCCCGGCAGGATTTGAACCTGCAACCTTTAGCTCCGGAGGCTAACGCTCTATCCAATTGAGCTACGGGCACGTCTTATCTCAAGTATTGTTTCGATTGTGAACGCTGTGTCAAGCGGGTGGTGGGCAGTTGGTAAGGCAGGTCGAGCGGAAAAACGGGCAGGAGTGGCTGAGAACCAAAGGCAGTGAGGGAAGGGAGGAAGCGGTGAGCGCTGAGGAGGGGGTCAGCGCCCACCGGGACGCGTTCGGTCAGGATGAGGATTCCGAGGTTCCAAGTCGGCGCAGGGGGGTGTCGGAGAGCCAGCGTCGTAGGGTGATGAACCAGGAAACGCCCATGTAAAAGGCGGGGTAAAACAGTGAGATCAGGGTCAGGGTCCGGATCTCGGTCGTCCAGACGGGGGGCGAGTCGGACGGCATTCGCCAGAGGATCCAGATCAAGAGGAAGGTCCAGGGAACGGCCAGAAAGTTGCTCAGCATGTTGAGCCGTCCCGGCTGTGAGGGGTAAAGGTAGCGGCTCGGGATGAACGTCAAGAATCCGAACAGAATGAGGGTTGCCAGAGCCGCCCACTCGGGGATGGGAAGGACGTAAAGGTAAAAGGCGACGACATTCCAGTGAGAAGGGAAGCCGAGGAAATAGCCGTCGTCGGTCTTGGCCTCGACCTGGCAAAAGCCATAGGCGCTGGCCAGCAGCGGAAGCAAGAGCCAGGCTTCCAGGCCGGCGGGCAGAATCTCGGCTCGCCAGATGAGCAGCAGAGGCAGAAACGTGTAGGTCAGGAAGTCGGTCAGATCGTCGAGCTTTCGGCCGTCGAAGTTCGGCAAGACGCGTTTCACACCGACACCTCGGGCCATCGTGCCGTCGGTGGCGTCGACGAGGGTGGCGAGAAGCATCAAGGCGAACGACCAGCGGAACGCGTCGGCATCGCCTCGCACCAGAAGCACGGCGATGGAGGCGGCGATTACCAGACCGAGGGCCGTGTAGAGATGCACGCCCCAGGCCATGACGGTGCGGATCGGGTCTCCGGCACCCGGACGGCGCTGGTCGGCGTTTGGCTCGTCGGTGGTCAAGTTCTCTCCCATCAAGGATTCTCGGGATGTCATCCTCGTTCGCCTCCCTCAGGATCAAGCACCATCGTCGCCGGCGCGAGTGTGACGGGCGCGCGGTGGGTTTCCAGAACGCCGGTCTTGTGTCGGCGGACCAGCCAGTAATACGATCCCCCGGCCAGTAGCATGGCGGCCGTCGCCAGCGGGGCACTGTAACGCCGGGCCGTTTCGGTTCCGTAAATTTCCGAGCGGGGCCAGGACAGGTTCACGATCACGAAAATGCCCCAGACCACAGCCAGGAAGTTGACAAGCAGCCCCCATCGTCCCATCGAGAAGGCATCGGAGAAGTGGTGCGGGTGAGCCCCCCGATACGCCTTGCGGAGCCGCCGAGACAGCAGCGGCGCCGTTACCAGCAAATACGCAAGGTTCGCCCAGACAATCGCCACCGAGGCCATAACCTCGATCACCTGCGGGTAGTTGACGTTAACCACCAGCATCAGGATGGCGCACGCTCCGAGGAACACGGCCGGCCAAGTGGGTGTCCGAGACGTCTCGGAGATATGGGCGAGGGTCTCGGAGAACGGCAGGTTGTTATCCCTCGCCATCGCGAACATCAACCGAACAGCTGCGGCGTGCACGGTCAGGGTGCAGACGGTAATGGCCACGACCAGCAGGCAAAGCAAGGGGCGGCCCAGCCGTTCTCCCAGCACTTGCTTGATCACATACGGCATGCCGCCACTGACCATTCCGAGCTGTGGGTCGGCCGGATTCTCGACGGCGCAGAGGGCGGTGACAATCAGCAAGGCTCCGACCAGACCGACTGAGCCCAGCGCGAGCAAGATTGCTCGCGGAGCACGGCGTCTCGGGTTGTCGGTTTCCTCGGCGAGCGATCCAGCGGTGTCGAAGCCGTACATCACATAAGTTGCCGGCAAGGCCGCGGCCAGAAACGCGCCAAGAATGCCCAGCGATCGCCCTTCTCCCAGGCCCTCGACGTTGAGGACGATGGCCGGCCCCCGCCGCGCCGCGAAGGCCATCAAGGCCACAAGCAAGATCGCTCCAACGATCTCGGCAAAGACCCCCGCATTGTTGATTCGGGAGAGCAATCGAACGCCGACCGAATTCACAATCGTGCTGAAGACAATCAGGATGCAACCGAGGAGTACGGCGTTCTTCGCGGCGTCTTCCGCATTGGCGGCCGAACCAATGATCTGAAATCCGGACCAAAGCTGCGGCAGCGTGATCTGGAGCGCCAGGGCGACCGCGGCCAACGTAATGCCCGAGCATGCCAGATACACCCAGCCGGCCATCCAGCCCACACCCGCCGATCCAATGTGCTTGGACCACTGGTAAACCCCCCCGGACAGGGGATACCGGGCCGCCAGTTCGGCAAAGCAGAGCGCCACCAGGAACTGCCCGAGAAAGACCGTCGGCCAGGTCCAGAAGAAGGCCGGTCCACCTGCGGCGTAGCCCATGTAAAAGAGCTGAGGCAGGCCGGTCAGGATTGACAGATACGAGAAGCCGACGGCAAACGAGGAGAAGCTCCCCAGGGTCCGGTCAAGCTTCTGCCGGTACCCGAAGCCGGCCAGTTCGTGGGTGTCTTCGGTGTGTGCCTCCTGAGACACGCGGGAGATCCTCGTCACAGGTCATTCGGGGAGTACAAACGATGAACGCGGCAAGAAGGAACCATAACGTTTTAGCATAGACTGCGTCAGATTGCGCGACGAGTTGTTCGCGCGCACGTCCTTTGCCAGCAACCTTGAGGTCTCCCCTCCCTCGGTGTTGATTGCTCACTAAACCCTTACGACCCAGTTGAGCGGAACCCTTGCGGAGCCGGGGAATGCGTTTTACGATTGATTGGGTTGATTTCGGATTGTCTTGCAGTTCAATGATTGGTCGCATTGGGCACGGGTATGCCGCACCTGTCGGTGCTCTTTAAAATTTGGCTGCTGTTTCGGATCGTGGTCTGTCCCTGTTTGACAGGGGAGAATTTTCACGACTGGTCGTCGCTTGCCTTTTACCGATGGGCAGGAGCGGCCACGATTCCCTCAGATGACCTGTCTGATCCCTTCTCGGTGCCCGACTTCGGGCCCTGTCTCTGCGACGGCGCCCTCACGTCGACCTGCTCCCCTTGTTGGATCAACGACCGCTCCGGCGAGTTTCTGGACGAGTGGGCGATTCCTCTGGTCCGATCTGTCGATCTCGCTGTCGCCCATCTCAATGAGCGTCTTGTCATCGCGACGCGCCGAAACAGTGCGCTCTCCGTGCGCGCGATGCTGCAGAATTTCCGCTGCTAGACGCGGCTCCTCCCCTTTCTTCCCGCGAATCCCGGCATCCGCTCCGATGCAGGGGCTTTTCGCTCGTCGGGATCTGTTCCCCCCTTTCCCGATACCCGGGTCTCGATCGTCACGCCGATCGCTCCAGGTCTCGCGTCTGGTGATCGGCAGTTGAAGCGCCTTCCCCACCCGAGACATTCTCCGGACCCAAAAGGACCTTTGTCATGAGTCGCATGTTCTCATGGCTCGGCAACCTGATTGCCTATGCCGTGATCGCTGTCATCTTGCTCGCGGTGCTTCGACCGGATCTGGTCGAGATTCCAAGCCTCTGGAGCATGCTGGGCGAGCCCGAATCCGAGGCCGAGGAAACAACCGGCATGATCGTCGTCGAGGATGCCACGTCAGAGGATGAAGACACAGAGTCGACCTCGTCTGCGAGCAGCGACACCCCGCAGTATCACACCGCCGTCCGGCTTTCGTCTCCGGAGGTAGCGCAACGCATCGGTATGCAAACGGCGACGGCCGAACGCCGAACGCTCGTCGAACGTGTCGAGGGGAACGCCGAGACGGAATATGACGGCCACCGCTATGCCGAGATCGTCCCTCGGGTTGCCTGCGTGGTCCGGGAGGTGTTGGCGGATCACGGGACCAAATGTCAGCCCGGAGATCGCCTGGCCGTGGTGGATTCGGCAGAGGTCGGAACGGCGAAGGCCAATTACCTCTCCGCCCGAGCCATGGCGGAGTTGGCCGAGGCGACCCTGGAACGCACGATCACCCTCTCGGCCAGCGACGCGCTCCCGAAGGCCCGGGAACTCGAAGCCCGAGCCACCTTGAACACGGCCCGAGCCGACCTGCTCGGAGCCACTCAACGGCTTCGCAATTTCGGGTTCACCGAAGCGGATCTCGACCAAATTGCCGCAACGAACGACACCTCCTCCCTGCTAGACGTGATTGCCCCGATCGAAGGGACCATCGTCGATGTTCATGCCGTGATCGGCGAAGCGTTGGAGCCGAGAACGGTCATGTTCCTCCTCACGGACCTCTCGACCCTCTGGGCCTGGATCGACGTCCCCGAGGCCGAATACAGCCTGGTCAGCCGGGGGCAATCGGTGACCTTCGACACAAAGGTCGGATCCGAGTCCCCATCCGAGGGAATAGTCGAATGGGTCGATACGTCGATCGATCCGGTGACACGCACCGTTCGCGTGCTCGCCGAGTTGGAGAATCCCGAGGGACGGCTCCGAGCCAAGCAGTTTGGCTGGGGTTCAATCGCGGTGGCCAAGCCCCGGGAATCGGTGGTCATCCCGCGAGAGGCGGTGCAGGTGGTTGCCCCGGGCACAACGGTCGTCTTCCTCGACCACGCCGACGGCTCCTTTCTCCCCCGTCAAGTGGAGATTCGGTCGATCCGGGAGCCTGGCATGGTGGAAGTTGTGCAAGGTCTGCAACCGGGGGAAACGGTGGTCACCACGGGGGCCTTCTTCCTGATGTCGGAACTTCGCCGCGAGGAAATGGCGGGCGACTGATCATGTGATGTTTCGAACCGGCCTCCTGCCAGGACCTCCCCCATGCTCAATGCACTGATCAATGCAAGTTTGAATAACCGTTTTTTCATCTTGATGGCAACGCTGATCCTCGTGCTCGTGGGGGTGAATTCGGCGTTGAAGTTACCGCTTGACGCCTTCCCGGACACGACGCCGAACCAGGTGCAGATCAACACCGTGGCCCCCGCGCTGTCTCCAGAGCAGATCGAGCTGCTGGTGACTTACCCGGTCGAGCTTTCGCTCGGAGGGCTGAAGGGACTTCAGGAGGTCCGATCGGTTTCGAAGTTCGGCCTCTCGCAGGTGGTGGCGATCTTCGACGACTCGACGAACATCTACTTCGCTCGCCAGCAAATCACCGAACGACTCACCGGCTTGAAGTTGCCCGAGGGGATCGAGCCTCCTGAGATGGGGCCGGTCGCCACGGGCCTGGGAGAAATCTTTCACTATTACCTCGAAAGTCATGTTTACGATCTCACCGAATTGCGAACGTTGCACGACTGGGTCGTCCGCCCTCGATTAATGCGGGTGGATGGGATTGCCGAGGTCAACACGCTCGGCGGCCTGGCCAAGCAGTACGAGGTCCAGATCGACCCGTCCTTGCTGGCGAAGTACAACCTGACCTTCGACGACATCTCACAAACACTCCAAGAGAACAACCAGAATGTCGGCGGCGGCCCAGTCGACCAGGGGGGACAGATTGCCCTGATTCAGGGGGTCGGCCTTGTCCAATCGACGGAAGAGATCGCCGACCTCGTCATTACTTCGGTCGAAGGGGTCCCAATTCGAATCCGGGACGTGGCCAACGTGACCATCGGCCATGCGATCCGCCGGGGAGGCACCACGGCCGAGGGCCAGGGAGAGGTCGTGCTCGGGCTCGCCTTCATGCGAATGGGCGAGAATTCGAGAGACGTCACCCTGGCCATCGAGGCGGCGATGGACGAGGTCCGCAAACTCCTGCCCGAAGGGGTCGAAGTCGTCGTCGTTTACCGACGGACCGACTTGATCAACCGAGTCTTGCACACGGTCGAGGCAAATCTGTTCGAGGGGGCGATTCTCGTCATCGCCGTCCTGTTTGCCTTTCTCGGGAACCTGCGAGCCGGTCTGATCGTTGCCTCGGCGATCCCGCTTTCCATGATCTTCGCGCTGTCGATGATGCAGCGGGTCGGGATCGCCGGCAGCCTGATGAGCCTCGGGGCGATCGACTTCGGTCTGGTGGTGGATAGCTCGGTGGTAATGGTCGAAAACTGCGTCCGCCGGCTCTCGGAAGACCGTACCAACCGCTCGAAAATCGAAATCGTGCGGCAAGCGGCCATCGAGGTCCGCAAGCCCACCATGTTCGGCGAACTGATCATTATCATTGTATATCTGCCGATCTTGACGCTTGAAGGGGTCGAGGGGAAGCTGTTCCGTCCGATGGCCCTGACGGTGGTCTTCGCCCTGGTCGGCTCCATGATCCTCTCACTCACCCTGATGCCGGTCCTCGCCTCGCTCGGCCTGTCCAAAGGGAAGGAGGAGAAGGAAACGATCCTCGACCGCATCGCCCTCTGGGTCTACCGGCCGATCCTTCGTCTCTCGCTGAAGAACCCTCTCACAACCCTTCTGGCCGCCGTGACCCTGATGGCGGTGATGATTCGGCTGGCCCTCGGGCTCGGCTCGGAGTTCATCCCCCGGCTCGGCGAAGGGGCAATCGTCTTCAACACCGTCCGCTTGGCGAGCGTCAGTTACGACGAGTCGCAACGCTACGGCACCGAACTGGAACGGATCCTCCTGGAGGAGTTCCCCGACGAGATCGACCACATCTGGACCCGGATCGGCACCGCCGAGGTCGCGACCGACCCCATGGGCCTGGAGCTGAGCGACGTCTTCGTCACGCTCCGGCCGAGGGAGAAGTGGATCCGGGCTTCGACCCAGGAAGAACTCGTGGATGCAATGGCCGACGTCGTCGAGCAATTGCCCGGCAACGATGCGGTCTTCAGCCAACCGATCGAGCAGCGGATCAATGAGATGATCGCCGGCATCCGCGCCGATCTCGGTGTCAAACTTTTCGGTGACGATCTGGAGGTGCTTCAGGCGAAAGCGGGCGAGATTGCCGAGATTCTGGAAGCGATCCCTGGGGCGGCCGACGTCAGCGTCGAACAGGTGACCGGGTTGCCGGTGCTCCGTATCGTCGTTGATCGGTCGGCCCTGGCCCGACACGGAGTCCCGGGGCGCGTGGTCCTCGATGCGGTTCGGGCCGTCGGGGGCATCCCCGTCGGCGAGATTTATGCCGAGGAAGGAGGACGCCGCTTCCCCCTGGTCATCCGCTTGCCCCAACGGTACCGCGATCATCCCGATGCCTTGCAAGCGATCCTCATCCCGACCGCCTCCGGGGCTCGCATCCCCCTGGATCGGCTCGTTCGCTTCGAGGAGACGGTCGGCCCATCAACCATCCAGCGCGACTGGGGCCAACGTCGAATCGTCGTGCAATCGAACGTTCGCGGCCGTGATCTCGGGTCGTTCGTCGAGGAGGCCCAACGTCGGATCGAGGACGAACTGACCCTGCCCGTCGGCTACTCCATCACCTGGGGAGGTCAGTTCGAGAACCTGATCCGGGCCCGGAACCGGCTATACCTGGTCGTTCCACTGGCGCTCGGGCTGACGCTGAGCCTGCTCTACCTAACGTTCGGCTCGGCCCGAGATGCGGCCTTGATCTTCACCGGAGTGCTCTTTGCGTCGAGCGGGGGAGTCTTCGGACTTTGGTCACGAGGCATGCCGTTTACCATCTCGGCAGGGGTGGGCTTCATTGCACTTTCCGGGGCCTCGATGCTGATGGGTCTGGTCCTCGTCAACGCGATTCGACATCGCATTGACAGTGGTGTCCCGAAAGATCAGGCGATCCGAGAGGCCGCGCTGGAGCGCTTACGGCCGGTCTTGATGACCGGGACGGTTGCCCTCCTGGGGTTCTTGCCCATGGCGACCTCCGAGCGATTCGGTGCCGAGGTGCAACGTCCGCTGGCCACGGTCGTCGTCGCCGGGATGGGATTCAGCACCTTGACCACCATGGTCGTGCTGCCAATCCTCTACTCGCTCCTGGGACAGGGGCCTCGAAACGACCCCCACGATGCTCCCGAACCCGGGTCCGAGCCAGGCGCAGGGCCCTCTGCCAGCCCTTGAGGGATGGCCCGTTTCGACCATTTCCCGCTGCTCGCCCCAATCCGTGACTGGAGGAGATCGCTCGGACTCAGGACAGCAATCCTCACGGTAAGACCCGCTGGCCGACCGCTGTGTTCAGGGCGAGCATGCTTCGACGGTGTCGAACAAGCAGATCGCGCCAGCGGCGGATCACATCGTTGTATTCGCGTCGAACGTTGAGGTAGGCTACCGCGTCGATCTCGCCGCTGGAGAACAGACGGTCGGTCGATTCCAGAATCTGCTCCGCGGCCGGAAGCTGCTCGGCCTCGACGCGACGCAGGACAGACCGAGAGTTATGGAACTCTTGTTCCGCCTGACGAACTTCAACCACCACTTGCTGGACGATCGCGTCGTATTCCGAACGACTCTGTGAGAAGTTGACCCGTGCCCGCTGGATATTCCCCTGGTTCCGGTTGAAGACCGGCAAGGGAATGGTGATCCCTAATGCCCAGGAGGTCGCTCCCGGCAAGTCAAAGGGGGAATTATCCTGATAGGTAAACGGTTGATAAAGCAAGAAGACATCCGATAACCGATTGGCCACTTCCAGATCAACCTGCGCCTTCGCCCGATCGATCCCGAGCCGATAGGCCAGCAAGTCAGGACGGGCGGCCAGGGCCAGCTCGGTCAGTTCTTCAATGGTGGGAGGGGCGGCGATCGGATCGACCAGTTGCCCCTCGACCGGCATGTCTTCGGCCTCTGCCGGATGGATTGCCAGCAGCGAGCCGAGCGTCCGCTTGGTTCTTCGAAGTGCCTCCTCACTGTCGGCCAGGGCAATCTCGGCGTCGGTTTGCTGAATCCGAACGCGATTGACGTCGGCTTCGGTCTGAAGCCCTTGCTCGCGGAGCGTCTCGGTCAGTTCGAGCACCCGCTCCAGCCCTCGCGCACCGGCTTCGGCCAGTCGTACCGTCTCTCGGGCCGCAAGCACGTCGACAAAGGCAATCGAAAGATTGTCGATCTCTCGACGCACCGCATCCTGATACTGAGCCTCGATCACACTGAAAACCCGGCTGGCAAATCGGATTCGTGCCCGTCGCTTTCCGGTCAAATCGAGGGGATACGAAATGTTCAGATCGTATTGAGTCTGCCCCCCGGGCCGCGCATCGGTGTAGGGCTGATACGGAATCATCTGCGCGTCAGTGAAGAGGATCGGATTGGCCCGCAAGCCCGCCGTGAGCACGTCGGCCTCGGCCTGCGGCAACTCAAACGAGAGGGCTCGCAGGGTCGGATTGACCTCCATCAGGCGCTGAATGGCCTGGTCGAGCGTCAGCGCGTTCGGATCGAACGGAGCATCGGGGTCGGTGGGCAACTCCAGCGTGCCATAAAGCGGCATCGCGGCGATCGGCAACTCAGGAAGCGGCAGCACCCGTTCCAGCCCCGGAGGCGCGAGGCTCGATTCCGGCGTGGTGATCGAGAAGGGTACACGAGGCGTTCCCGGCCCCGGTCGATTGCCGATCGTCCCCTCCAGGCCTGGCCGATCCGACGGCATTTGTGTCGTCATCGACCCGGGGGCTCGCCCCAGCGTCGACTCTTGCAACCCCTGACCAAAGCTGGTGGGTGGCTCGGTCGCCTGCTGCGCCTTGGCCCCGTGCGTCGCCGGAATCACCGCCAGCATCAGCACAGTGCCGAGAATGGTGAAGCGGGTGATCATGAGTCTTTCGATGGCGAGCGCCACCCTCGAATCGGGACACCACACGTGTGTTCGGCCGTGAGATGCGTGCGAATCAGCGCGTCTGGGGTCGAGATGACCCCCACCGTTTCATACACGGCTCGCGGCGAAGCACTCGCACCGGCATCGGGCTCGTTCCGGAGCGTCATACCGATGTTTTCGGCAGAATCGTCCTGAATCCTGCATCCCTTACGTCGCGATTCTCGCGCTCAACACCGCAGCCGACGTTGAAGGCAATCGACGCCGACTGTCGGGAAGATCTCAAAAAAGTTCTCTGGTCGGTCGGGACCCCCATGCCTACAGTTTGCGTCTTGCACTCTCAAGGAGGAGAGTTATGCCTGCGATTCCGCCGCGTTTTCGATGCACACGGATGCTCCATCCGCAATTTCGCCTGTGTGCCCTTGTGATCCTTGGGCTCACCCTGGCTGACTCTGCAATCGGGCAGCCAGCGCAGAGCCGCTTGGCACTCCCTTCGACTTCGAGACCGGCACCCGTATCGGTCGAGCCCGGGCAAAACGGGGAGACCCTGGGGTCCTTGTACCAGGACATTGGCGAATTTGGCGGCCCGGACTCCGCGCCCAACGATCCGCCGGCTCCCGAAGGGATTCCTCGGGAGTTTGGGCCCCCGCCGCCTCCCAGGCTGGCCTTCGACTCCTGGTGGATCGGGCCTTCTCAGATCGGTGGGAGCCAGGCCGAGCTGTCGATGAGCTTCCTCTCCGTTGGCGGAGGCAAGCGATTCAAGCTGGGCAAGTGGTCGCTTCTGAGCGTCAGGCCCCAGTTTCAGACCTTGTTCCTTGGGGGACCGCCGAAGCCGGGGCCGGACCTGCCCGAACAGGTTTACGCGCTCACGACCGATTTCCAGCTCGAGCAGCCGCTTTCGAGGAAATTCAGCATCACCATCGGAGCGACTCCTGGCCTCTACACGGATTGGGAAAATCTCTCGGGAGAGGCCGTTCGAGTACCCGCCCGTCTCTTTGGTTCTTACATATACAGTCCGAAGCTGATCCTGATCGGTGGCGTCGTGTACACCGCACAGCCCGAGATTCCGATCATTCCGGCCGCAGGCCTGATCTGGAAGCCATCGGAAACCTGGCGCGTCGACCTGATCGCGCCTCGGCCTCGCATCGTCTATCGATGGAGTGAACAGCTTCAGCTCTACGGCCAGTTCGCGTTCGACTCGAGCACCTACGCAATACAATCAGCCGGTCGCAACGACCTGCTCGAATACCGAGACTTCCGCGTCGCGATGGGTGCCGAGTGGACGACGACGCAGAAGATGCGCCTCTTCGGAGAGGTGGGAGCCGCCTTCGCCCGAGACCTCGACCTGATGTTCCAACGCGGCAACACGGTCGATCCTGGCATCTACCTGCGAGCGGGCTTCCGATTCTGACACCCAGATGGTCGGGGCCGGGGCGAGCCAGAGTCGTTCATTCAACTCGGTTCGGCATCCCTCCCCCGGCAACCCTCGTGTCCTCACCAGGGGCATCCTTCGACCAACGTAACCGAAGGAGGAACGTCCTGACCGCCTCGGGCAGCGACTCCCACGAGGCGATCACTTCGGCCGGATCGGGGGCCGGACTGGTCACAGTTTGGGTCGCAGTTGAGGACAGACAAAGACGGAGACTGGCGTGATTGTCCGTCGATGGCTTCAGTAGGGGCTTGACGTAAACCCCTGCCAGAGTCGGCGCTTGGCGTCTCGTGTCGGTCAGAGTCAGAGTGCCGGCGGTGGGAGTCGAACCCACACGGAGGTTTCCCTCCGGAGGATTTTAAGTGTCTTTTGTCTGCCGGGGAATGGCACTGGGGCGGCGTGGGAGACGAGTTGGAATGAGCTGCGTCATAAGGAGTTGCGGCAGCCGATGTTTTTCGGACACATTGGGGTCGGATTGCAGCGACATTGGCAAGTAGTGCAGCAAAAACGCAGCGATTTTCCTTGACTGCGTGGATGTTGCCGAAATGGCAATCATAATCACAAATAATATTAATATACAAAAATATATGCCATTGCTGGACGCAACAGCATCTCTGCCTCCGGCGGCAGCTTGCTTCAGCTCATCCACGCTGGGGGGGCTTGAAGGTCACAGTGGCCATTTGTACAATGACACAGCCATTTGGCTTAGCCTGGAAAGGCTGGGAAGGATACCAGCGCAAAAACCGGCGTCACTGCATATCGTCCGTTCGGCCTCCCGACTATGGTAAGGGAGGATGATCCAATGTGTGCCCGCGTGGACATTGCGGGGCACGGGTTCCGCCGACGCTGGAGTAAGACGGGATGCCTCCTAAGTATCGCATCGAAGATTATGACCCAATCTTGGAGCTGGTCCGCAAGCATTGCAAGCACGATAGGATTGAGGACTTCTTGCGAGAGGCCAAGAAGATCAATCCCGACATCAAGTCTTCGGGCAGCAGCGACGAGATGGTCTTCGAGCATCTCAGAGAGGCGATCCAAGGCGGTGGTGAGTTGGCCGACGCCGCCGTGGACATGCTGGTCGATTCCGAGGAGTCGGGCCAGCAGCACATCTTCCTCCACAAGCCGAAGTCAGAGGATGTGAGAGCGGCGACGAGCGACGCCGAGTCAATTGCTTCGCGGCTGTTCGGGGCAGACTGGCGGACGCAGACCGGATTCCCGCTGGTACTCGCCCGGCCGCGCAACGAGCGATGGGCGGATTTTCGCATCGGGCCGACGGGGACGATGGGTTCAGGATGGACGGCGAAGCTCTATTCGGGGAAACTGCGATGGGAATCCCAGGGCAAGACACCTACGGACGATGAGACGCAGATCGAGGTGTGGAAGCACCGCCTCTCCCGCGACATCAAGCTGGTTCGGTGGCACGCCGATGGCATGCTCGAACTCAGGGTGCCCCAGGAGACCAAGCGCAACGATTTGCTGGAGTCGGTCAGCAGCTTGTGGACGGCCGTTGGAGCGGGCTTGAACGAGACCGATTTCGAGCCCTTTAATCTCAACCCTGCGTGCATGAAGCTCATTGAGAATCATCAGGATTACGGAGAGATGTGCCGCTTGGGGGATGCCCGAGTCCAGGATGAGCAGAGGGGTTCGGCTAAATTCGCGCCGCCATCGGGCCGAGATCATTTGATGAGCGACGTCACGCGCGAACAGGCGATCAGGTTGTACCGGTTGTGCAACGAGCTTGTGGTCACCTGGTATCTGGACCGCGAGGCCCACGGCGCGCAAGGCGAGCTCAGGACGGCGGTCGGAAAGTACGGAGCCAACAACATCCACGTGCGGGCGAAGACTACTGGAAAGGCGATCCAGCATGTTACCGACCAACTTCGCCGACTTGGCTGAGAGGCAACCGCAACTTCGCTCGGTCCTGGATACACTCGCGGAGTGGATCGAGAACAATCCGCATCTTGATTACATCGATATTCGTCGCGTTGTGTCCGAGAGGCCAGGCATCGACACCTCGCTTCTGGCGGTTGCGCTCGTCTCATTGGAACGGATCGGGATTCTTCGGGAGAAATTCGGCCTCATCGCGCCCACGAACCATGTCCTGGCCGATGACTTCTATGATTCATTGAGGGACATCCCGCCGGAGTCCCACGACACCACGGATCGCTCCTTTGACACTGGCGACGCGGAAGTGATACCCGTTTACGTCGGTGTCGATCGATGAATGCGAGCGAATCGCCGGACGAAGATGACATCGCGGCAATGATGTGGGACGACGTGATTGATATGCTCAACGAACGAAATGTCAGTCAAAAAAGGCTCATCGAATTCGAGGAAAAATGGCTGAAGGCAGGTGCTTCTCTACATGCCTGCAAGTTAGCCCGCCTCTTCGCCTCCTCAGCTGGCGCGTACCAGGCCGGGCAGGATGATACTATAGGTCGCATGGCGACAGAGTTCACCAGTGCCGTCAAGATGCTGCGAGACGCGCCGAGTGATCCCAGCGACCATGTGGCCACAAAAGCCCTCCCAAGGCTGGGCGATGCGCGGGCGGGTCACGCGCTGATCATGAAAGGGGGTGGCATTAAGGGCTTGGCGTATGTGGGCGCAATCGAGCATCTCACCCGCTGCTATAATTTCGATTGGTATGTAGGGACGTCAGCAGGTGCCGTCGCCGCTGTCCTCCTCGGCGCAGGCTATAACGCCGACGAACTGAGACAGATTCTGCGGGACAAGGATTTCCGTGACTTCTTTGACGCTGCCCATTGGAAGAAATGGGCCAATCTGGCGATTCATCATGGGTTTTATCCCGCGAACACGTTTACCGAATGGCTCGATAAGCTGCTTGCGGAGAAGCTCCGCAAGCCTTCGCGCGTGATGCTGTCAGACCTGCCTCATCGCGTCACGGTTTATGCGAGCCAACGCAACAGGCAGGCGCTGAAGTTCGACTCCAGAGATCGTGACGTCGCCGCTGCCTATGCCGTTCGTTGCAGCATGTCGATTCCGTTTATTTTCATCCCCCAGTCGGACCAGGGATTGAGGGCATATGACGGGGGCCTTCAGCACAATTATCCCGTCAACGACCTCCTGGCTAATAACCCGGGCACGCCGTTCATTAGCCTCTATTTAGGCTCCGAAATATATGAACCGGTCCGGCAACGATGGGTGTTATTGGATCTCCTCTCGATCTGTACGGAATCAGCCGACGCGGAGGCGATTACCAGATACCGCGATCGGACCGTCATCATCGACCCACGGCCAATCGATACTTTGGATTTCGCGCTTACCGACACCGAGAAAGAATATCTCGTCGCCTGCGGACGGGCTGGCGCACTCGCGCACTTGTCGAATGGCGCCGACGAGTGCCTGGAGGCGCAGCGTATCCGCGACAACCTCAAGGCGGATGTCGAAGAAGCTCGTCGGATCAAGCGGGCGAGACGACGTGTTTGGAGGTATCTAACGCTTGCAGCATTTTTTCTGCTGATGGCTGTGCTGAGTTGGTGCTTCTGGCTAAGCACCAGCCACCCCGAATAGACAACAATTAGCATAGACAAAACCAACTCATTCGATTGCAATCAAACTATTATTATCCCGCCTCATGGTAGTGTTCCTTATTTCATCACGCAACAATAAATAATTGACTGCTATTGCAATTCGCAATAGCCTCCATCTGCACGGGCGATGATGCCTGGCTAAACGATGGAGTTTCCTATGAAAGTCAATGAAATCTTAGAAGACGTGCATGAGGAGGTGATCCGTGCCACTACCAATTGGCCGCAGTTCAACAGCGCTCACGAAGGTTACGCCGTCATGCTGGAAGAGGTTGATGAGCTAAAGGCGCATGTCTGGATGAATCAGAAGCGGCGTAATCTGGAAGCCATGAAGAAGGAGGCGATTCAGATTGCTGCTATGGCAGTTCGGTTTGCGGTAGAAGTCTGCGGTGAGGACAAAGGCAGGAAATGAACCCCGCCGAACTGCGAGCAATCTGCGACTCGCTCAACGACGAGCGCGGCACGGGCGGGCAATCCAGGCTCGCCCGTCTGCTTGGTTGGAACTTCAGCACCGTCTGGCGGAAGCTGAACGGCAAGTCGCTGAGCACCGAGTCGGACGCACTGTGGCCATCGAGCGGGCCGTACAGATGGCTGAAGTCGAATAACGGTTACGACTTGCCGAATAGCCCAACGTCACCCCAACGCCAGCGAGCCGCCTGCTGCACTATTGCTGCAATCACCGTCCACCCCGAATCGACGTAAGTTAGTGCCGGCGGTGGGAGTCGAACCCACACGGGGGTTTCCCCCCGGAGGATTTTAAGTCCTCTGCGTCTGCCATTCCGCCACGCCGGCGATCGGATCGAGAGCGGGGATTAATCGAAGTATTCGTCGTCGGGGTGCCAGGCGGGGATTCCGAGCACGATCGTACGGACACCTTCCGTGCTGCGGAGGCGGTGGCGGGTGTACGGCTCGATCACAATCAGCATTCCCGGCTCGACGGAGACGAGGTCGTCATTCAGTTCAAGCTCTCCGGTCCCTTCGAGGATATAGTACAGCTCGGTGCAGCGGGCGTGGTAGTGCTTGACCGAGTCGGTGATGAAGGTGACATGGAAGTTGGCGGGAGAGGCATCCTCGAAGGTCAACAACCGGGTGCTCTGGCCGCACGGGCAAGGAACGGTGGGGGCTTCGTCGAGGCGGCGCACCAGGTAACCTGGTCCGGTTCGGGACGGGGCGGAGGTGTCCATCGCGGAGTTCCGTCGCAGAAATGTCGAGACGAAGACAGTAGGGACACCGATCACCGACTGGGAGGAGGAGGGCCGAGCGCGGCTCTGCCTCCTCCTCGGCGATCCTGGGATCACTTGCCGGTCAGGACGGCATCCTTCAAAGCCTTCAGCGGGGTGACCTTGACGGTGTTCCGCTTGGGCTTGGCCGGGATGTCGATGATCTCGCCGGTCTGGGGGTTGCGACCCTTCTTGGCGGGCGTGGCCTTCTTCTCGGCCAGGCGAATCTTGAGCATGCCGGGCAGGACAAACTGCTTCGGCCCGCCCCGCTTGGTGAGCGAAACGCGGACCAGTTCGTCGAGCTGCTCGAAGACGTTCGCCACGTCCTTCTTGGCCAGGCCGGTCTTCTCGGACAGCGCCGTGTAGAGTTCGTTCTTGGTCATCGGCCGGGCCTTGGCCTTGGCCGAAGCGGCTTCGGCCTTTGCAGGCGCAGCCTTGGGAGCAGCTTTCTTTGCGGCCATGGGTCGCATCCCCTCCTGATCGATGTTCGAATACCGTGTGGGAGCGCTCCTGGTGGCCCCAACCCGCATTGGGGAGGCTCGAACAACGCTCCTGCCGAACCAGATCGACGCTCTGGCCCGAAATATACAGGAAAAATTGTGATCTGGCTGCGCCCCGGCAGTCTTTTTCGCGGGATTGCCGTCTTTCGTGGACTCCGAACCCGTTGAGACTCAGTCTCCAGAGGCCTTTGAGGTCTGTCTCCTGGGGTCGTTGACCCCGTGGAGCAGCCCGGTTTCAGGGTCGATGACGATCGAGTGCGCATCCCCCTGCAACGCCGTCGATCGCACGCGATGGCCGCGGCGGCGGAGATCGTCGAGCATTTCCCTGGGCCACGAACCCCCCTCCACGGTGATCGCGTCGGGGAACCAGGCGTGGTGCGTTCGAGGGGCGTCAATCGCCTCTCGCGGCGATCGCTCGAACTCCAGAACGTTCAGCACGACCCAGAGCACCGTGTTCGGAATCGTCCGACCTCCAGGCGATCCTGTCACGAGTCGAGGTTTACCGTCCTTCAAGACGAGCGTTGGCGACATCGAGCTGAGCATTCGTTTGCCCGGGGCGATCCGGTTGGCCGGCGTCCCGATGAGCCCCGATGCCGAGGTGACACCTGGGACGAGGTTGAAGTCTCCCATCTCGTTGTTGAGCAGGAACCCGGCGCCCGGCACCACTGCCTTCGAGCCGTAACCGAGTTCCAGGGTGTAGGTCAACGCCACGGCATTTCCCAGGCGGTCGACGACCGAGAGATGCGTCGTGTCCGAGCCTTCAGCCAGGCCGGCGATCGGGAAGTCGGCCAGATCTTGACTCGGGGTGGCTTCGGGGCCGATCGACTCGGCCAGTTCGTCCGCGAAGGCAAGGGAGGTCAGTTCTTCGACCGGAACCTCAACGAAGTCGGGGTCGGCGATCCGGGTCGCCCGCACGAAGAAGGCCCGCCGCATGGCCTCGGTGATCCGATGAAGCGTTTCAGGAGCCTCGGGTCCATCGGCGGCGAGATCAAACCGTTCGAGGATCTGGAGCATCAAGATGAGCACAATCCCGCCTGACGACGGTGGCCCCATGCCGTAGACATCGAACTCCCGGAATCGGCCCCGGACCGGAGGCCTGACGACGGCGCGATACGATTCGAGGTCCTCACGGGTCATCACACCCCCGCCGTCCTGCATTGCGGCGACGATCAAATCGGCCGTCTTCCCGCCGTAGAATTCGTCGGGGCCATGCTCGGCGATTCGGGAAAGCGTGGCGGCCAGGTCGGGCTGTCGAAGGCGGTCCCCTGCCTGCCAGGGCATGCCATCGGCCTTGCGGAAGGCCGCGACCGAGCTCGGGAAATCGGCCAGGCGATCGACTCGGCCGCTGCCGTCGAGCAAATCCGCCGCACCGTCATCAACGAATAACTGGGCATTGAGCGACCGGGCGAGGGTCTCCGTCACAGGGAAGCCCTCCTCGGCCAAGGCCACTGCGGGGCGAACCAGTTCGGCCCAGGGGAGTGTGCCGAATCGTTCGTGAGCCAGGGCCAGCCCTCGGACGGTTCCGGGGACTCCGGCCGCCCTTGGCCCGGCCCGGTAGCGGCGGACGGGACGGTTGGCGTCATCCAGATACATCCGCTCGGTCGAGGCGAACGGGGCACGCTCTCGGAAGTCGACGGTGACGACCTCATCCTGTTCGGCCAGGTAGGCGACGATGAATCCTCCGCCGCCGAGATTCCCCGCCGCCGGGTGCGTGACCGCCAGGGCAAAGGCCGTGGCAATCGCCGCGTCGATCGCATTCCCCCCGTTGCGAAGCACGTCGCGGCCCACGTCCGAGGCGTTCGCCTCTTGCGAGACGACAACATGCGATCGGAATTCCTCCGCCCTCAGCGGCATCGTAGCCGCCAAGGGTGTCAGGATGAGCCCCAGGATCACCATCAACGCTCGCCGAGGCCGCCCGCACCAGGAGGCCCGAGGGTCGGATCGATCTCCACTCGACTCGGACCTGAAACCGCCGCAATCGGCCTGCAGGCCGGAGGCAAATCGCTGAGGCATGGCGAACACTCTCCGAAAGCAATCGATCGCGATCGGCCAAGGAGGCCCGATCGCTTGAAAAAAAATGCGAGTTGCGGCACCGATTGCGTCGAATCGGCGTTGACCGCAGGGGGATGGAGGCTATCGTAACGCCCGGAACGTGCCGGATCGCGGTCGGTGTTCCCCGGCGCGAGCAGTTCAAGGAGGGACGACATGGGTGATCGGATCCGAGGAGGGCGGCTGATTGCGCTGGCCGCTCTGATTCACATGGGCTTTGGGCTTGGCACTGCGACCGAGGCCCAGCAAGGAAACAAGGCTCCTGAGGCCAAGGCAGGGCAGCCCCAGAACCTGCCCACGCTGGTGCCCCGAGCCGTGCCGGCAAACCCGAGCGACCCGATCGCCGTGGTCAACGGGGAAATCATTTCTCGCCAACGACTGGCCGACGAGTGTGTCTCTCGTCACGGGCTCGAAGTCCTTGATACCCTGATCATGCGGAGCCTGCTCGACCAGGCGATCAAGAACCGCCAACTGACAGTCACGGCCGCCGAGATCGACGCCGAGATCGATCGCGACGCCGCCCGGGCCGGCATCAATCGGGAAAACTTCCTCCGCGCATTGGCTCGTGAGCGGAACGTCAGCCCCCGGCAATATGCCGAGTATATCGCCTTCCCCGGCGTCGCGCTCCGCAAGCTGGCCGAACCTCGGGTTCAGGTGACCGAAGAAGATATCGAGAAGGCCTTCGAGGCATTCTACGGCGACAAGCTGGTCGTTCGGATGATCCTTGTCGACACCCTGTCCAAGGCCAAGGATGTCTGGAACCGCGTCCGAGAAAATCCGGGCGGCTTCGCCAAGATGGCCCAGGAACTGTCGATGGACCAGGACTCTCGCGTGCTCGGCGGCTTGCTCGCCCAACCGATTGCCCGGTTCGCCGACCCCTTGCACGTCTCCGAGGCCGCCTTCGCCCAGCTCGTCGATGGCGACCCGAACGACAAAGATCCCAGCCACAAGCCCAAGGACGGAGACTTTACCGGCCCCATCCAGGTCAACGAGACCGCCTGGGTGATCTTCCAGCGCGAGCGGATCGAGGAAGGTCAGGAGTACAACCTCGACGACGAAAACCTTGTCGCTCAGGTAAAAACCTCGATCTTCGAGGCCAAGCTCCAGGCCGAGATGAAGACCGTCATGGAGGAGCTGTTCGTCCAGGCGGCGGTCGAAAATCACCTGACGGGCCAGGTCAAGCTCTCCGGCGTTCAGCAGGCCGAGGTCGCGGTCAAGGACGAGGAGGTCAGTCGGGCCCGCATGTCCAAGCCCGATCTGGAACTGCCTCCGTCCGGTGCCGAGGAGAAGCTCCGCGCCTTGCAGCAATCGTCGGGTGATTCGGAAGGAAACGTGGAACGCCCGGTCGGTGCCCCCGAGGCCCCCGCGCTGCCGAATCCGGCCGAGCCGAAGTGATCGGATTGACGTCCCGTTGATCCCTTCCGTCTCGGTTGCTGGTCTTCGAACGGTCGCATACGCGAACCGGGCGGCATGGCGTTGAGCCGTGCCGCCCGGTTCATGTTCGTGGAGTGTGTGTGGCCAGACGTTTCCAGTCCTCAGGCAGAGCAACGCTCTCGGTGATCGATCAATGCCCGGCTCGATGGGCTCCGTGACCTTGTCCCGAAGCCACTCCTTCCATTCGTCCAAAGATCATGCGGCCGGCACTGGTCTGCAAGACGCTGGTCACGGTGATCCGAACCATCTCACCCAGATGCCCTGAGCCCTGCTCGGCCACAACCATCGTGCCGTCATCAAGGTAGCCTACCCCCTGCCCCGCCTCCTCGCCGCGCTTGATCAGCTTCACGGCCAGTGCCTCGCCCGGCAAGACGACCGGCTTCAGGGCATTGGCCAGGTCATTGAGGTTGATGACATCAACCCCCTGAAGCCGAGCGATTTTGTTCAGATTGTAGTCATTTGTGACCACCTTGCCGTCGAGATGCTTCGCCAGAACGACCAACCGCTGATCCACCTCGCGGATGCCGGCCAGTTCGGGCAGCTCGGTGTCGAAGATCCGGATCTCCACCTCGGGCGATTTCTGCAGCCGATTGAGGATGTCCAGCCCTCGGCGACCCCGGTTCCGCCGAAGTTTGTCCGAGCTGTCAGCAATTCCCTGCAACTCTTGAAGCACGAACTGAGGGATCACGAGCGGTTGATCCAGGACCCGGGCCTCGGCCACATCGGCGATTCGTCCGTCGATGATGACCGAGGTGTCGAGCACCAATGGACAGGCCCCTTTGACCTCCTTCGAGAACTCCATGTAAGGAATCACGAACCGGAAGTCGTCCTTCGTCTGAAGCAAGGTACTGACGCAGATGTAGCAAATGGCCACCGTGCCCAGGGCGAAGACCGCCTGAACAATCTCCGTGGCGAGCCCCCCCCCAAACATGTCGATCGTCGGCTGCAGGGCGAGTTGCAAGAAATAGCTGAGAATCAGGCCGACAATCAAACCGAAATACACGGCCGAGATGGTCTGAATCCGCTTGCGAGGGGTAAGAACGTCGATCACCACCACAACGGCCGCGGCACCCATGACTATCGGGAAAAGCACCGCGGGAGCCCACGGAGGTCCACCTGCGAGCGTGGCCAACCGCGCCGCCAGACCGCCGGCCACCAGGATGAAGACTGCTCGAATCGCCACCAACATCATGATCCGATTTCTCCGAGGCAATCAGTTGCCCGACGCCCGTTTGTTCGTCTTCCATCTCGCATGATCATCAGAAGTCCTCAGAAGACCGTCGGGCCGATCCGGCGGTTCCCTCAATCATCCGGTCACGGTTCAACTCCGCAACCAGGCGATCGTACAGCTCCACAAGCCCCTGGATAATGACCTTCGTCTGCCCGAGGACAGGCATAAAGTTCGTGTCACCATCCCATCGAGGGACGATATGCCAGTGAAGATGACCGGGTAAACCCGCCCCGGCCGATCGTCCTTGATTCAATCCCACATTGTATCCGTCAGGACGAAAGATGCGGTCGAGGACACCGATCATCAGCCGAATCGTCTCGACCGGTTCCAGCAGCTCCGCGCCCTGGAGTTCACCCAGCTGCCCTCGATGCGATCGGGGAGCGACCAAGAGGTGCCCATTATTGTACGGGTAACGGTTCAAGTAAACCGCCGAGTGGGAACGCCTCCAGACCAGCAGATGAGTTCGATCGTCCTGCTGCTCCAACCCTCGGCAAAGGAAACAGGCGGCCGCCTGACCCTCCGGAGTCTGGCCCTGCTCAATATACTGTGCCCGCCAGGGAGCCCAGAGTTGTTGCATCGGTGATCGATCCGCCCCAGGTCTCGGCTCGAACCCTCCAGACCGAATGTGGCCGGAATCGGGCAACCATCAACTATACCAACACTTCAGCCCACAAGGTCGGACGCTTTCGTCTTTTTTTCGAAGGTGAACGTTCCCCGGTTCGAGGCAGTCGACCGCCGGTTCGAGTCGTTTGTAACACCCCCTTCACGCGTCCAGGAGTTCCCCGAGACCATCGTCTTCCCGAACGCTCGGATTGTGAAGCGGTTCGTTGACCTGAATGCCCCCCGTTGCGCACCGGTCTAGTGCGGTTTCCGTTTGCCTGTGAAGGGTCAGGGAAATGGGGACTGGCTCCGAGTCTTCGAGGTGCCTGTCCCACATTTCCCGGCGAGCCGCTCCGCTCAATCGATAACCACTCTAACCGATCAACCGACGTTTCCAGATGGGGTACGAGCAGGCCCAGGGCCGCCCAATCACCCAATCCGTCGGAACCAGTTCCAGTCGACTCGAAGACAGAATTTCCTGCTGCCACGACCCCTGACGTGAACGAGGCCCTTCGCAAACCACCAGCAGGGCTCGCTCAGGAACCTCGAATCGCCCCTGAGTCCTGGGCGTCAGCAACAAGCCCTCCGAATCGACAACGGGCTTGCGACCGTCAATCAAGATTCCCCCGTTGGACCAGGAAACAACCTGGCCTGCCACGGCAACCACCCTCGCCATCCCCTTTGGCCTGTCGATCGAGGACGCGGAAGTCTGCCGGTCCAGCCAGACCCATTGTCCGGGAGCCGGAGCCTGCTGCTCGTAGGCCCGACGATTGACCAGATAGCCTCCGTCCTTCGTCCAGGCCGGATACGCCAGCGTCAGGGCGACAAGAAGCCCCGGAACATAGCCGACAACCCCCAGGCCCACCGCCGCTGAGAACCAGGGGGCCCACGACCCAAACCCCGGAAAGGCCGACTGGCGAACCTCATCGGCCACCGATGCGCAGTGTGCGAGAAACGCTGCTCCCAGCAGCATCGCGCCAATCATCGATCCCCAGCCAAACCCCGCCACCATGACCGCAGACCAGTACCAGCCAAGGATGACCAACCCCCTCGACCGCTCTCCCCGCCGCCACTGAGGAACGCCCGGCAGGAGGAGAAACCACCCATGCCCCGCACCACCGGCGAACGCTCGATCCCCTCGCGCGCCCAGCCCGATCTGGTTCGTGATCATGGGCTCGCCCCTCTCGATCGACAACGCATCCGCTCCATCACGCTTGACTCGGACAAGTGTCAGGGAAATTAACGGGAGTCACGCCCGGTGTCAAAATGATTCCGATAACACAGGTAATCCTTCCTCCGGACGAACAATAAGAGGTCCTACCGCCGCACCAAGCGATTCGGTTACGCCGCCGGAACATTTCCGCTGCCCTACCGAATTTTCCCGATCCCGGAGCTCACCGCTCATTCGAACCTCACCCGGGGTTCCCACCCCCTCGGTCACGGCATCAGGACCTTCAGGAACACCCGCTCAGACGCCCGCAATGACCCTCTGGGGTCAGGGAACCGCATTGAACTGCTTGACCGAATTGCTACGATCGCTAGAATAGGTGCTCTGTACACTCACCAGACCTGCACGCCCCCTTCACACGCCTGACACGCGCGGTCCTTAACATGGAATGATCGCCTTGTCGGTCATCGCGTCGTGGCACAATCACCTGCTCGCGCGTCCGAATTATTGAGGTGCTACGGGGTGGCGGTCTCCCGTCGATCCGGCTGATCTTTCCCTCTCTTTTTTTCCTTTTAGTTCTGTTGAGGGGCTTGCTTCCCCTCGATGCAGAGGCGTCACCGGCCCATGGATAATCTCCGCGACCTGCGCAATATCGGTATCTCGGCCCACATCGACTCCGGCAAGACCACCTTGACCGAGCGGGTCCTGTTCTACGCCGGCAAGATCCACAAGATCGAAGACGTCCGTGGCGGCGGCGACGGCGCCAAGATGGACCACATGGAGTTGGAGAAGGAACGGGGCATCACGATCACCTCGGCCGCCACGACGGTGGCCTGGAAAGATCACAAGATCAACATCATCGACACGCCCGGCCACGTCGACTTCACCGTCGAGGTCGAGCGTTCGCTCCGCGTGCTCGACGGCGCCATCCTCGTCGTCACCGCGGTCGAGGGGGTTCAGTCCCAGACTTTGACCGTCGACCGTCAGATGAAGCGGTACGGCGTTCCCCGCCTCGTCTTCATCAACAAGATCGACCGCACCGGCGCCAACCCCCAGAAGGTCATCGAGACCGTCGAGCAGAAGCTCGGCCTGACCGCCGTGCCGCTGCAGATCCCGATCGGCCTGGAAATGAACTTTGAAGGGGTCGTCGACCTGCTCTCGATGGAGGCCGTCTACTTCGACGGCGAGAAGGGAGAGATCGTCCGCCGCGAGTCGATCCCCGACGGTCTGATCGAAGTGGCCAAGCAGCGCCGACAGGGCATGCTTGAGGCCCTCTCGCTCTACTCCGACGAGCTGATGACCATCCTTCTGGAAGAGGAAGAGCCGCCGCTGGAACTGGTCCTGAAAATCATTCGTGAGGCGACCATCGCCCAGCAGATCGCCCCGGTGCTGATGGGGACCGCTTACAAGAACAAGGGGATCCAGCCCTTGCTCGACGCGATCACCAACTTCCTGCCCAGCCCCCTCGACCGCGACGTGAAAGCCCGGGACAACCTCAACGAGCAGTCCGAGGTTATCCTGAAGCCCGACGACAACGAGCCCCTGGTCGCCATGGCCTTCAAGCTCGTCGAGGAGCCGTTCGGCCAGGTCACCTACATGCGGATCTATCAGGGCACCCTCAAGAAGGGGGAGTTCTACTACAACACCCGATCCAGCAAACGGGCCAGAGTGAGCCGGATCCTCCGAGTGCACTCTGACGAGCGCGAGGACATCGAGTCTGCCGGCGCCGGTGATATCGTCGCCGTCATGGGCATCGACTGCGCAACCGGCGACACGTTCTGCTCCGAGGGGATCAACTACTCCCTCGAAAGCATCTACGCCGCCGAGCCAGTGATCGACCTGTCGATCACCCCGAACAAGCGGGCCGACTACGACAAGCTTTCGAAGGCCTTGAACCGCTTCATGCGGGAAGACCCGACCTTCCGCGTGCACGTGGACCATGAAACCGGTGAGACGATCATCTCCGGCATGGGCGAGTTGCACCTGGAAATTTACGTCGAGCGGATCCGCCGCGAGTACAAGGTCGACTGCACCATCGGCCAGCCGAAGGTCAGCTACCGGGAGGCTCCCACCAAGGAAACTCCGTACAGCTATGTTCACAAGAAGCAGACCGGCGGCTCGGGTCAGTACGGCAAGGTCGTCGGCAAGCTGATCCCTCTGGTCGAGCCCTTCGAAGAGCCGTTCGAGTTCGAGAACAATATCACCGGCGGCCGTATCCCCGGCGAATATATCCCGTCCATCGAAAAGGGCTTCCGCCGTGGCCTGGTCAAGGGTCCGCTGGCCGGCTACGAGGTCATCGGCGTGAAGATGGCGCTGGACGACGGTGCCTATCACGACGTCGACTCCTCGGCCATGGCCTTCGAGATCTGCGCCTTCGACGCCTTCCGAGAAACCTTCCGCAAGGCGGACCCCGTCTTGCTCGAACCGATCATGAAGGTTGAGGTTGAGTGCCCAATCGAGTTCCAGGGCCCCGTCTCTGGCCAGGTCTCTTCCAAGCGGGGGATCATCACCAACACCGAGGCCCGCGAGGGCTTCGTGGTGATCTACGCCGAAGTTCCTCTCTCCGCCATGTTCGGCTACTCCAATGACCTCCGCTCCATGACGCAGGGCAAAGGCACCTTCAGCATGGAGTTCTACAAGTACCAGCGGGTGCCCGCCAGCCTTCAGGACGAGATCATCAAGAAGGCCCAGGAAGACGCCAAGACCATGGCCAAGGCCTGATCGCCAGGCTCCTTCCTGACTGATTGCGAAGGACTTGGTGCTGCCCCTCGCTTGACTGACGCATTCCACCACACCGGGCCTGACCCTCTCCAGTGAATGAGGGTCAGGCCCGGCGTGCGTTTTGCCTCCAGGTCCCCAGGGCGCTGAGCTCTCATCCCGCCCCTTTGCACGCAAGCGGTCGTGGCGGATCTGATTGCGAGCGACATGCATTCCCGTGTGTAGATTCTTCCACACCGTGTTGCGCAACTCCTTGACACACGGCGGCCTCGCCTCACATAACCACACCAAGGCGCTCTTCCCGAGCAACCGTCACGCTGCCCCTGCTCGGTCCCGGGTCTGTTGCCCGTCTTCTCAGGAGATCTCCAGGCATTCCCGCCTCTCCCGACCGCGGAGCCGCATCATGTCAAGCCATTCCCAGCCGCCGATCGAGTCGTCCGCCTCGGGGCATCGCACCAAACCTGCTCCCCGAGGGGTGGTGCTCTGCGGATTTGTCGCCCTGTTCGGGTTCCTTCTCTACCAGGGCCCTTCCCTCTGGGACGAGGTGAAGGCCCTGCGGCGCGAACTGACCGTGATGGACACGAACTCCGTCATCGGCTATGTCGGCATCAGTCCGAATCCGTCCTCGGCTCAGCCTCCTGGGAACTGCTACCGGGTCGAGGGGCAACACGCGCAGCTCTGGGCCGGCTGGCACTCGGAACAGGGCCACCGCTGGTTCAACACCCAGCCCACAGATCTCGACCAAAACCAGTTAAGCAACTCAATTGGCCGAGACCTGTTTCGGGGAATCGACCTGCCCCTCGTCGAGGTTGGTGGCGGTCCCATCTCCGAGAGAATCCCCGATCATCACGAGGTCGAGGCCATGCTGCTCGATGGTCAGGCCTGTGCGTACCCGATCCTGGTGCTCGATAAGGTTCTGGTCGTCAATGATGAGATCGACGGAACTCCCCTCTTGATCCTCTATGCGAAACCACCGGCCAAGGGTTCCTCAATCTTCGAAACGGTGCTGGATGGCCAGCGGCTTCACATGGGGTTCGCCGGCTACTTTTACAAGAATCAACCCTTGCTCTACGACCGCTCGACCGAGGGCTTATGGGTGGAACAGGAACAGGGGCTCCTCTCCCTCTCCGGTCCCAACCGGGGACGGATCCTCAAGCGCCTTGGGCGGATGCATCGGGTCCGCTGGGACGACTGGAGCCAGCAGTACCGCGACGGACGGGTCCTCATTGGAGCGGATCGGGCCGTCGCTTCCGCCGCCCTCTGAGCCGCTCGCCGAACGACTTGACGAGCCGGAATCGGCACGATAAGCTATGCCCGTTCATGGACTTACGCTTGAATCGCGCCGAGTCCGGCGTCGCGGTCCTCGCGTGAGGGTCCGCACCCCGGGCGCCGGCGATCCAGGGCGAACCGGGAGTCATCGCATCCGATGTCCGATCCCCAGAAACACGTTTACTCGTTTGGTGCAGGACAGGCCGAGGGCACGGCCAAGATGAAGGAACTGCTCGGCGGCAAGGGAGCCAACCTCGCCGAGATGAGCGCCATCGGCATCCCCGTGCCTCCGGGCTTCACGATCACCACGGAAGTCTGCGACCTCTATTACAAGAACGGGCAAACCTTCCCCGACGGCCTCGAATCTCAGGTCTCGGCCGCCCTGGCCAAGATGGAAGAGGCCTACGGATCGAAACTTGGCGATCCGAGCAACCCCTTGCTCGTCAGTGTCCGCTCCGGCGCCGCCCTGTCGATGCCGGGCATGATGAACACCATTTTGAATCTTGGTCTCTCCGACGCCTCGACCGAGGGCCTCGCCAAGAAAACCGGCAATCCTCGCTTCGCCTACGACGGTTACCGCCGCTTGATCGACATGTTCGGCTCCGTCGTCATGAACGTCGATCACGAGCACTTCGAGCACGAGCTGCAATCGCTCAAGGACGAAAAAGGGGTCAAGCTCGACACCGAGCTGTCGGCCGACGACCTCAAGGAACTGGTTCGCCGCTACAAGGCTGTATATGAGAAGCACGTCGGCACCGGCTTCCCGCAAGACCCGATGGAACAGCTCTGGAAGGCCGTTCAAGCCGTCTTCCGCAGCTGGATGGGCAAGAAGGCGATCGAGTACCGCCGGATCGAGAAGATCACCGGCCTGAAGGGCACCGCCGTCAATGTTCAGGCGATGGTCTTCGGCAACACCGGCAATACCTCTGGCACCGGCGTTGCCTTCACCCGAGACCCGAACACCGGCGAGAACGTCTTCTACGGCGACTTCCTCATCAACGCCCAGGGGGAAGATGTCGTCGCTGGCATCCGGACCCCCGAGCACATCGCCGATCTCGAAGGCGAAATGCCTGCGGTGTACAAGCAGTTGATGGAGATTCGGTCCAAGCTCGAATCCCATTACAAGGAAATGCAGGATATCGAGTTCACGATCGAGGACGGCACCCTCTACATGCTCCAGACCCGGACCGGCAAGCGCACCGGGACGGCCGCCGTCAAGATCGCCGTCGACATGGTCCACGAAGGGCTGATCGACGAGAAGACCGCCGTGCAGCGGGTCAATCCCGATAGCCTCAACCACCTGCTGCTTCCCCAGCTTGACCCGAAGGCCGGCGTCACCCCGGTGGCCCGAGGCATCGCCGCCAGCCCCGGCGCCGCCTCCGGCAAGGTCGTGCTGACGGCCGAAGACGCCGTCGCCCAGCGTGAGGCGAACCCGAACGTCAAGCTGTTGCTCGTCCGCAAGGAGACCAGCCCCGAAGACGTTGCCGGCATGGACGCCGCCGCCGGCATCCTCACCTCGACCGGCGGCAAGGCCAGCCACGCAGCGGTCGTCGCCCGAGGCTGGGGCAAGCCCTGCGTCGTCGGCTGCGAGGCCATCCGCATCCAGGAGAAGGATGGGCAGATCACCGTTGATGGCCAGGTCGTCAAGGCTGGCGATTTCCTCACCATCAACGGCACCACCGGCGACGTCATGATCGGCGAGGTGCCCACCATCCCCCCCAAGATGGCCGGCGACTTTGCCGTCCTCATGGAGTGGGCCGACAAGTACCGGACCCTCAAGATCCGGACCAACGCCGATAACCCGAAGGACTCCACCAAGGCCCGAGAGTTCGGGGCCGAGGGGATCGGCCTTTGCCGGACGGAGCACATGTTCTTCGAGGGTCAGCGCATCATCGACATGCGCAAAATGATCCTCGCCGATACCGAGGCCGACCGCCGCAAGGCCCTCGACTCGCTCGAACCGTATCAGCGCGACGACTTCATCGGCATCTTCGAAGCCATGGCCGGCCTGCCGGTTACGATTCGATTGCTTGACCCGCCCTTGCACGAGTTCCTGCCGCACGACGACGCCGGGCAGCAGGAAGTCGCCCGCCAGCTCGGCATCGATGTGCAGAAGGTCAAGGACCGCGTTGAGTCGCTCCATGAGTTCAACCCGATGCTCGGCTTCCGCGGCTGCCGACTGGCCGTCCGCTACCCCGAGATCCTTGAGATGCAGGTCCGCGCCATCATCGAAGCGGCCATCGCCGTCAAGAAGAAGGGGATCGAGGTCCTGCCTGAGATCATGATCCCCCTCGTCGGCACGGTGGAGGAGATGGCCCTGCTCCGCCAGGAAACAGATCGCGTTGCCAAGCAAACCATCGAGAAGGCCGGTACCCCCGTCGAGTACCTTGTCGGCACGATGATCGAGGTCCCTCGCGCTGCCCTGACCGCCGACAAGATCGCCGAGCACGCCGAGTTCTTCTCCTTCGGCACCAACGACCTGACCCAGATGACCTTCGGCTACAGCCGAGACGACATCCGGTCGTTCATGAGCTCGTACCTGGAGAAGAAGATCCTCCCCGAAGACCCCTTCCAGTCGCTCGACGAGACCGGCGTCGGCCAGCTCGTCGCCATGGGCGTCCAGAAAGGGCGATCAACGGGCAAGACCAAGGACGGCCCGCTGAAGATCGGCATCTGCGGTGAGCACGGCGGCGACCCCGCCAGCGTGGCGTTCTGCCACAAGGTCGGGCTCGACTACGTCTCCTGCTCCCCCTTCCGCGTGCCGATCGCCCGACTCGCCGCCGCTCAGGCCGCCATCAACGACGGCGCAACCGTTTCTCGAGACCGCTGATCGACTCCTACCTTGATCGGAATCGTCCGAGATCACACCCTAACGCCCCCGATTGGCCCCGGCCGGTCGGGGGCGTTGTCGCGTCCAGACCTCACGATCGGCCAACCTGTCACCGAACGCCAGTCGGATGCTTGCGTTGGGCGATTCGGCATGCTAGTCTCGGACCATTCCATTCTCTTTTATCTCGATCATCGTGTGACGTCCGGGAATTCCCCCATCGCGCCTTTGGAATCGATTCCCATGTCTCATTGCCGGACCCGATCCGGCCGATTCCCGGAACATTGGTTCCGATTCGCACGGTACCGTTCCGAGTTGCCTCTGCCTCGTCTCGTTCCTCGCCCGGGAGCAACGGCTCTCGTGGCTTTGCGTGCTGCGCGCCCCGCCGATCGGAGTCCCTCGCCATGGCCAAACACACCAAGGACTGGACCGACATCCTCGTCAAACGCGGGATTGTCGGCGCCGACCAGATCCAGGAAGCCCGAGGCATGGGCGACGCCCTTGAGGAGTCGCTCGTGCGACTCGGCTACGCCGAGATCGAAGACATCACCAAGGCCAAGGCCGAACAGAACGGCCTGGACTACGTCGACCTCCAGGAAATCGAGATCCCGGCCCAGGTCGTCGAACTCGTTCCCGAATCCCTCGCCCGGGAAAACGTCGTCATGCCCCTGGCCCAGGAAGGGGGCGCCATCAAGGTCATCATGCATGACCCGATGGACTTCGAGACGCTCGACAAGCTTCGCTTCGTCCTGAACCGGGAAATCAGCATCGCCCTGGCCCCCCGAGAGGCCATCGTCGAGGCCATCAACCGCTACTACGGCGGTGCCACGACCGAGTCCGAGTCGGTCGACTCGATGCTCCAGGAATTCACCGACACGGCCATCGACTATGCCGACGACATCGCCGCCGGCAAAGGGGTCGGCGGTGCCGAGGAAGACGATAGCGCCCCGGTCATCCGCCTGGTCAATCTTATTCTCGAAAAAGCGGTCCAGATGCGGGCCTCGGACATCCACATTGAACCCTTCGCCGACCGTATCCGCATCCGCTACCGGATCGACGGCGTCTGCCAGGAAATCGAGAGCCCCCCGCGCCGGTTGCTCGGCCCGATCATGAGCCGCCTCAAGATCATGGGCTCAATCGATATCGCCGAGAAACGACGCCCCCAGGACGGCCGGATCAAGGTCCACGTCACCGGCAAGGACATCGACCTGCGGGTCAGCGTCTTGCCCACCAACCACGGGCAGTCGATGGTCATGCGGATCCTTGACCGCGACAACATCAAGGTCAGCCTCCGCGACCTCGGCTTCGGCGAAGAGGACTTCAAGCGCTACCAGAACCTCATCAAACGGCCCAACGGCATTCTCCTCGTCACCGGGCCAACCGGGTCAGGCAAGACGACCACCCTCTACGCCTCGCTCAACGAGTTGAACCGGCCCGACGTGAAGATCATCACCGCCGAGGACCCGGTCGAGTACTACCTCCCCGGCATCAACCAGTGCGAGGTCAAGGCCCGCATCGGAATGACCTTCGCCCGGATCATCCGGGCCATGCTCCGGCAAAATCCCAACATCCTGCTCGTGGGCGAAATTCGAGACGAGGAGACGGCGAACACCGCCATCCAGGCCTCACTGACAGGACACTTGGTTTTCAGTACACTGCACACGAACGATGCGCCCAGTGCCTTGACACGTCTGGTCGATATCGGTGTTCAGCCGTTCCTGGTCGCCAGCTCGATCATCGGTATCATGGCCCAGCGCCTCGTGCGGAAAGTCTGCCCGAAATGTCGGGCCCGATACGAGCCACCGCCCCACCTGCTGAAGAGCCTCGGCATTCGCCCTGAGATTGCCTCAAAGGCCAACTTCATGCGCGGCAAGGGTTGCTCGTACTGCAACAAGACCGGCTATCGCGGCCGTCTGGCGATCTACGAGCTGATGAATATGTCCAGCCAGATCCGGGAGATGACCTTCAAGGGCGAAAACACGCAGGCCATCCGTAAACTCGCTCGGAAACAGGGGATGCGCACACTCTTCGAGGACGGGATGATCAAGGCCCTCAAGGGGATCACCACCATCGACGAGGTCCTCCGCATCACCCATCACGACGTCTCCGGCTCCTCCTGAACCGAATCGGCTCGGGGGAGAGGCCGAACAGACGCCTCCCCCTGCGCTTGGGGCGGGCCAACACCCGCTCCCCGCCGTTCACCTCGGCTCCCCCGGGCCCTTGCGACGGGATTGACCCTCGCTCTGGCCTGTTGTGTGAGGGAGTCAATTGTGTTCGGTTGCTTGATCCGTTCCGTCGTCTCTCCGAATAATGGGAGTGAACCGGGTTCCCGGGTCCTCTCGTCGCAACTCGTGATTCAGGGTCGTTCTTCCGTTTGACAGTTGGGTTGCGAGACATTGTCAAGCCCCGGCGTTCGCTCGTTTCGGGGCCACCCCCTTCCCTTATCGATCTCGATCGACGTGAGGAACCGGAGTCCATGGGCACGCTGCTGATCGACAAGCTGCTCCAGACCGTCTGTACCCAGAAAGCCAGCGACCTGCACCTGACCGTCGGCAGCCCCCCGATGCTCCGGTTGCACGGTCACATGCGCCCCCTGGCCACCAAGGTGCTCGAACCACCCGACACGGTGGCCCTGATGAAAAGCATCACCCCCGAACGCTGCCAGCAGGAGTTGCAAGAGGTCGGCGGCACCGACTTCGGCTTCGCCTTCGGCGAGATGGCTCGGTTTCGCGTCGCCATCTTCAAGCAGCGCGGCAATATCGGACTGGTGCTCCGGCGGATTCCGAATGAGTTCCTCACCTTCGAGCAACTCGGCCTGCCCTGGGTCATCGAGGAATTGATCCAGCGACCCCGAGGTCTGATCCTCGTCACCGGCCCGACCGGCTCGGGCAAGACCACCAGTCTTGCTTCGATGATCAACTGGATCAACGACAACCTCGATCGCCACATCATCACCATCGAAGACCCGATCGAGTATTTCCACCAGCATAAGAAGTCGCTTGTCAATCAGCGCGAGATCGGCATCGACGTTCCTGACTTCCCCGAGGCGATTCGTCGCGCCCTTCGAATGGACCCCGACATCATCCTCGTCGGCGAGATGCGAGACCTGGCCACCATCTCCGCGGCCATTACCGCGGCCGAAACCGGCCACATCGTCTTCGGCACCCTCCACACCAACTCGGCCGAAGGCACGGTCAACCGCATCATCGACGTCTTCCCGAAGGAGCAGCAGGACCAGATCCGCACCCAGCTCTCGGTGGCGATCATCGGTATCCTCGCCCAGACCCTCCTCCCGCGCAAGCCCAAAGGTCTGGTCGCCGCCTATGAGTGCCTGGTCGTCACCTCGGCCATCGCCAACCTGATCCGCGAAAACAAGACCTACCGAATCGATTCCTCCATCCAGACCGGCCGCAAACACGGCATGATCCTGATGGACGACTCACTGTTCAATCTCTGGCGGCAAGGCCTCGTCGAAGAAACCGAGATCATCTACAAGGCCCGCAAACCCAGCGACTTGCGCGAACGTATCGAACTGGCCAAGAAGGGCATCTTCGACGACCTGGATGAGGAGGACGAGGAGGAGGAAGGCGCCAAGAAGCGTTGATCCGCTCACTCCGTTTCGAGTGGCGCTGGCCATCACGATTTCCAGCGCCGCTCGTCAGCCCCTATCCCATCGGATGATGACCCCGTCCCGCTCACTTCCCGGCTCCGGCCGAGCAGCCCGAAGGTGATTCTCAGCCATGGCTCGACGTCTCGGAACGATCCTGGTCGACATGGGCTACCTCGACGAGGACGCCCTCTGGAAAGTCCTGGAGGAGCAAAAGAACACCGGCGGCGAGCTGATCGGCAAGGTCGCCGTCCGCCTCGGCCTGGTGCGCGAGGAACACGTGCTGCGTGCCCTCGGCGAACAGCTCGGTATGAAGGTCATCAAGCTCTCCGACACGACCGTCCCCCCCGAGGTGATCGAGACGGTCAATCAGTCGATGGCCGAAGCCTTCAAGGTCGTGCCGGTGGCCATCGGCCGCAAGGACAAGGCCGTCACCGTTGCCATGGCCGAACCCCAGAACCCGGCCACGCTCGATAGCCTGCGCTCCTTCCTCGGTGTCGAGGTACGCGGCGTCATCGCCTCGGAATCCGAGGTCATGGCCAAGATCGAGGAACTCTACGCCGGATCGGACAAGGAATCACTCAACGACGTCATCCGCCAAATCGAGTCCGACAAGGATCTCTCCCGCTTTCAGAACCGCAACGAGAGCACCATCGACCTCGAAGCCATCGAGGAAATGGCCGACGCCGCTCCGGTCCGCAAGCTCCTGAACATGGTGCTCCTGCTCTCGATCAAGGACAAGGCCTCCGACATTCACTTCGAACCGTTCGAAGATGAATACAAGATGCGCTACCGCGTCGACGGCGTGCTTTACGAACTCGTCCCGCCCCCCCGCCACCTCGCGCCCGCTATCGCCAGCCGCATCAAGGTCATGTCCAACCTTGATATCGCCGAGCGCCGCCTGCCGCAGGACGGCCGAATCGAGCTGAACATCGGCGGCAACTCGGTCGACATCCGCGTCTCGACCCTGCCGACCATGTTCGGCGAATCGGTCGTGCTCCGAATTCTCGACCGCACCGTTGTCCAGCTCGACCTCGAAAAAATCGGCATGACCCAGGAGACCCTCCGCCGATGGCGCGAGCTGGTCCACAAGCCCAACGGCATCATCCTCGTCACCGGCCCCACCTCCTCCGGCAAAACAACCACCCTCTACGCCACGCTCAACGAACTGAACACGGTTGAAGATAAGATCATCACCACCGAGGAACCGGTCGAGTACGACATCGACGGCCTCATCCAGTGCCCCATCAACGCCGAAATCGGCGTGACCTTCGCCGCGTGCCTGCGAGCCATCCTGCGGCAAGATCCCGACAAGATCCTGGTCGGAGAGACACGCGACCTTGAAACCGCGGAAATTTCCATTCAGGCCTCTCTCACCGGCCACATCGTCTTCACCACCCTGCACACCAACGACGCCCCCTCGGCCGTCACCCGGTTGCGGGACATGGGCATCCCCCCCTTCCTCATCACCGCCACCGTCGAAGGGGTGCTCGCCCAGCGACTCGTCCGCAAAATTTGCCCGAGCTGCCGAACCGAGTTCCGTCCCAGCGAAGAAATCCTGATGGAGCTCGGCCTCTCGCCCGAGGAAGGGGCCGCCCAGAAGTTCTTCTACGGTCGCGGTTGCGATCGCTGCAACAACACCGGTTACAAAGGACGCATGGGCCTTTATGAACTGGTCATCATGAACGATTCACTGCGCGAGCTGGTCGTCCGCGAGACCTCGCTCGACGAATTCCGAGACGCCTGCCGCAAGTACGGCATGCAAACCCTGCGCGAGTCGGGCCTCGAAGCCATCAACGATGGCCTGACCACCGTTGAAGAAGTGCTCAAGGCCACCATCACTGAAGACTGATCTCATTCCCATCGAATTCCGCAACGTTCTCAAAGCAACCGACCACCGCCCGCAAACCGACCGATCAGGACCACCCAGGGGGACGAGGAGATGCCGACCTTTCAGTACGAGGCGATGGACCACACCGGCAAGGAAGTCAAGGACTCCATCGACGCCTCGACCCAGGAAGAAGCCCAACAGCTGATCCGCCAGAAAGGCTACTTCGTCACCAAGATCAGCGAGCGGGCCGCCAAGAAAGCCAAGAAGGGCGGCACCGCCGCCGCCAAGAGACCGGCCGGCCGTCGCAAGAAGAAGTCGTTCACCATCGGCAAGGTCTCATCCAAGCAACTGACGACCTTTACCCGACAGCTCTCCACCCTTCAGGATGCCGGCCTGCCGATCCTTCGCAGCCTCAAGATTCTCGAAGGCCAGGCCAAGCCCGGCGTCTTAAAGAACTCCCTGGCCGACGTCATCGAAGACATCGAGAGCGGCTCGACCCTCTCCGAGGCCATGGCCAAGCACCACAAGTGCTTCGACCGCCTCTACTGCAACATGGTCAAGGCCGGTGAGGCCGGCGGTGCCCTCGAAGCGATTCTCCAGCGCCTCGCCGACTTCATGGAAAAGAGCCAGTCGCTGAAGCGCCGGATCAAGTCGGCCATGGTTTACCCGGTGGTGGTCATCTTCGTGGCCATCCTCATCGTCGGGTTCATCATGTACTGGATCGTGCCGAAGTTCGAAGCCATCTTCATCGACTTCGGCGTCGAGCTTCCTCAGATGACCGTGGCCCTGATCAATGGCAGCCACGTCGTGGTCAATTACTGGTATCTTGCCCCCTTGATCCCAGCCATCTGGTGGGTCTTCGTCAAACTCCTCTACCGGAGTAAAACCGGGGCCTACATCGGTGACCGCGTGCAGCTTTTGATCCCCGTCATGGGCACGATCCTCGAAAAATCGGTCGTCGCCCGGACCACCCGAACCCTCGGCACCCTCGTCCAGTCGGGCGTGCCGATCCTCGAATCTCTGAACATCGTTCGAGACACCGCCGGCAACGCGGTCTTCGAACGAGCGTTCAACCGCATTTACGACTCGATCCGCGAGGGTGAGACCATCGCCCAGCCGCTCCGCGAGGCGCGGATCGTCGACGATATCGTCGTCAACATGATCGACGTCGGCGAGGAAACCGGTGAGCTTGATACCATGCTCATGAAAATCGCCGACAACTACGATGAAGAAGTCGAGGCGGCGGTCGAGTCGCTCGTCAGCCTGCTCGAACCGATCATGATTGTCGTCCTCGGCGGCATCATCGGCTTCATCGTCATCGCTCTGTTCATGCCGCTGGTCAAGCTAATTAGCGAACTGTCGGGCTGATCCATCCTTCCGGCTCAGCGTCCGACGCCGATCCCCCTTCCCCTCGGGCCAATCGCGGCCCGAGGGGAGCCGACCGCAAGCCCGTCTCCACCCCGTCCGTCGTGCATGTCTCGGCCACCACTTGGCATCAATGCATGGCCACCCGCCTCAATGAGGGGTCAGGGGGATGGATTCGGGACATCGAGATGAAATTTCGTGAAACATCGTGTCACTGTTCTCGCTCGTAAGCGTAGTTCCCTTACCTCCCGACTCCCTTCTCGGATCGGCCCCCGCACTTCGGAGGATGCGATGATGACCCCCGCCGAACGCCGTCGGACCGGCTTCACCCTGGTCGAGCTCCTGGTCGTGATCACGATCATCGGGGTCCTCGTCAGCCTGCTCGTCCCCGTCATCTGGGCCGCTGTAGCCCGCGCCAACGACGCCCGGGTCGGGGGGGAGATCAACATCCTCGCGCAGTCGTTGGCCAGCTTCCAGACCAAGTTTGGCGACTTCCCGCCGAGCCGGATCATCCTGGTTGAGGACGGCGGCTATGACGTGGCCTCCGCGCCCGCCGCGCTCGATGCGGTCCCCTTCTACGCCGGCATGAGCTACCAGAGCCCCCCGCCCAACCTCGGCGGAAATCCCCAGGTGGTCACCGGTGCGGGTGATAAGACCTACGCTGCACTTGCGACCCAATCAATTTCATTTATGAGAAAGTTCTTTTCCAAGACTCAGTTCACTACCGGCCCGGCCGCATCGGGAATTCCGGGAGGCTTCTACGACTTCAACGGCAATGGCGTGGGCGACCAGAATCCGATCTACCTGGAAGGGCACGAGTGTCTCGCCTTCTTCCTCGGCGGTATTCCGACCCACACCATCGTCGGCAGCAGCTACACCCTCGAAGGCGTCGGGGGCTTCGGCGGCAATCCTCGAAACCCGTTCCGGCCCGCCTTCCTGCCCGACGGCACCCTCGACCCCATCGGCCAGAACCGCACCGAACCCTTCTTCGAGTTCCGCGCCGAGCGCTTGGTGGACGACGACTTCGACGGCATTCCCGGCTATATCGACCCGCTCGGACAGGGTCCGGCCGGTCGTTACTTCGCCTACTTCAGCGCCTACGGCGGCCGCGGCTACGACCCGAACGACGTCAACTACAACGCCGGTGCCATCTCCGAGCCCAACCCGGTCGCCCTGCCCTTCTCGGTCTCGTTCCCGGTCGTAGGGGGACCGAATCCGAGGGTCACGGGCTCCCCGCTGCCGAACCCTTATACCAGCAGCCTCCCCGTCGCCACGGGCGACAAGCCGGCCACGTTCCACCAGCCGCAGTCGTACCAGATCATCTCCGCCGGCCGCGACCGCCTCTTCGGCACCGGAGGCCAGTACACCGACAGCGGAACCGGCGACCGCCTTCCCGGCAATGAGCGCCGTCGCGAACGCGACAACGTCACAAACATTTCCAACGGCACGCTCGACTGATCACTTGCCCGTCGCTCTGAACCAAAAGGCGTGAAGGGATGAACCTCGGTCGATTCTCGAAAGACCGTTCACCAGGGGAGGATGCCATGCATCCCCGATCCTCGCCACGACGCCGCGCCGGCTTCACGCTGGTCGAACTGGGCGTCGTGATCCTGATCATCGGCATCATGATGTCCTTCCTCCTGGTCGCCTCCTTCGATGGACTCAAGCGCGCCAACGAACGGGCCACCCAGTCGCTCATTCAGAAACTCGATATCGCCGTCTCCGACCGGATCGAGGCCCTCGTCGGCCAGCGACCCGAGCCGAACAACGGCCACCGCTTCATGGCCATGTCGGTTGCCCCCGAACCGGTGAGCGGGACCATCCGCTACGTCGATTCGGAAGCCCGTGCCCGCCTCATCGCTCAGATAGACTACCTCAAGCGCGAGCTGCCCGACGTCTTCTTCGTGCAAGGGGATCAGCTCTACCCCTTGAACTTCGCCGGGGTTCCGTTCAAGCCGTCGTCGATGGCCCCAGGTCCAGGTTCCAGCTCCGCCTTCCCGCAGATCCCGGCGGCCTATGCCCCGTACGTCTTGCCGCTCGGCCACGCCATGCAGATCAATCAAGCCTGGGATGCCGATTCCAAGCTCTTCGGTGCGGGCCTCACGCGGCTCGGAGATATGAGCGGCATGGACCCGACTCAGGTCCGCTTCACCAGTCCCCCCGCAGGCCAGGGGATCTTCGGCGCGTCCTACTCGGCCATCGGCAGCCTGACGCGGCAGCTCGGCTACCCCCCCCGCGGCTACAACGGCATCGACGACGACGGCAATGGCCTCATCGACGAATTCACGATCGACGAACTCTATCGCTCCAACGACCCGGACCGCTCGGCCAGTTTCTCGGCCTTGCAGACGGACATCACGACCAGGCTCGGCAATCATCGGCATATCACCGCGCGTTCGGAGATGCTCTACGCCATCCTTGTCAGCGGGGTCGGGCCGCTCGGCAGTGTCTTCAGCGCCGATGATTTCACTCCTCAGGAAGTTCAGGACACCGACAACGACGGCCTCCCTGAATTCGTCGATGCCTGGGGCCAGCCGCTTCAGTTCTACCGCTGGCCGGTCTACTTCGTCACCGACTACGCTGCACCGTCCCGTGGCCTCCAGAAGGGTGATGCGCCCTACACTGCGGGCGATCTTCGGGAAACGCGAGAGGAAAACCCGCTCGATCCGAATCAGTTGCTCATTTCTCCCGGCTGGTGGGCGGATCCCACGACCGGCTATCCTGACAACGCTGCTCAGATGAGTGCGCGAGCGAATGTCTTCCAGCAACAGTTCTTCAGTCTGATCGATCCCTATGCGGACCTACCCCCGGGTTCGGTGGCTCAGCCCTTCCCGGCTCGCGGCTTCCTCTGGGATCGCACGCACTTCTACAAGCGTCGATCATACTTCTTCAAGCACCTGATTCTCTCGTCCGGCCCCGACCGCCAGCTCGGTGTCGGTAGTTTCGGGGTGACTTACTCGGGTTCGGGACAAACTCCCGGCCCGCTCCCTGCCGGTGATCCGGCCGCCACCGCCGCACGGATGACCCTGATCGAGAACCAAGCGTCCCGGTCCGACCCTCGACTCAGACAACCGGGCCAGGCTGGTCCCGGCCAGTTCGCCGATGCCGCGAATCTGACCCAACGCATGGCCCTCTACCAGTTGCCGGCCGACGCCAGTCCGTTTACGGTCCCCATCCGAGAACGCTGGGGCGTCGACGACGTGACCAATCACTCCCTCAACACCCTGGGCACGGGAGGACGCTGATGATTGCCCCGCGCATGCCCCGACGCTCGGGGGTGACCTTGACCGAATTGCTGGTGGTCATCTCCATCATTCTCATCCTCAGCGCCGCGGCCCTGCCGACCGCCTACGTCACCTTCGCCGAACGTGCCGTCAGCGAGGGGGCGAGCATGGTGCAAGCCAACATCTCCATGACCCGCGACCGTGCCGCCGGCACCGGCCAGGCCCAGGGGGTCCGCTTCCTGCCCGACCCCGACCTGACGGATCTCTCCACTGGCGTGGTCGTCTCGAACCGGATGGTCACGCTTACCACCCCGCCGAACTACTCCGAAGGGTTGGTGGTACCGGTAGTCGAGGTCTTCACCCCGGCCTTCACGGGACTCCCGTTCGAAATACGTCGCCTTTCAGTGTATGGGGCAAAGACCGACAACGACGGCGTCCCCTCCTCGCCAACTGCCTGGCATTTCAACATCCGTCAAGGGGAAACCCTACGCATTGGCGGCGGCGGCAACCAGTTCACCATCGCCGGGCCGATCACCGTTGGTCCGCAGTCCGGCAACCCCGAACGCTTCATCAACCGAACAGTCAATGGTCAGTTCTCCGGAGCCCAGGTCCAGGCCTTGCCGATCTCGACCGACCCCACCTACGAGATTCTGTACCTCGTGAACGGTCGCGACGATAGCGGCAACGGCTATGTCGACCCTCACTTCGATGGGATCGACAACAACGGCGATACCGTGACCGATCCCGGCTACAACGGTCTCGACGATAACGGCAATTCCCTGGTCGACGAACCTGCTGAATTGCTCCTCGGACTTCCGGCCTTCTCGCCCGAATATGAAACGGATGATCCCATCCTCCGAGCCTTCGAATGGGCCCGTGTGAACGGCGAGCAGGACGGGACAGGCATCCCCCTGCTCCGTCCACTGGCCAATCTCGGCGTCCTCCCCGTCTCGATCCTCGACCCGTCCGTCCGCCGTTATCGTTACGTCGTCTCCCGACGCCCCAGCGCCGCGACCGATTCCCGAGAATACACCCTGCCGGGCGGTGCCGTGATCGACTTCACCACCCTCGGACTACTCGATCCCAACATCATCCCCGAACGGTCTCGGGTGCCGATCGACCCGGTCACCGGAATCGTTGACCTGATGATCTACCCGAACGGCCAGGTGGTGCCATCGACTCCCTTCGGCCTTCGTCAGTCGATGACCACCGGCTTTCCATTCTACTTCCTCTGGATCGCCGCCCGAGAAGATGTTCATGCGCCGCCCGCCGGCGCCACCGCCGCCAATCAACCGCTTCTCCCCATGCCGCGCGAATACAACCTGCCGAGGCCCGAGTTCCTCGAAGGCTATCGCCGCATGGTCACGATTTCACCGAACTCCGGGCATTCCTCGGTAAGCGAGATTGCCGTGTTCAACCCACTAAACGTAAACGCCCCTTATGAAGAAGCCGCCCTCCATCAGCAGACGGGGAGGTGACCGAGGTGTTGATGCGTCGTTCATCGTCTGATCGGTCTGGAATCACTCTGACCGAGATTCTCATCGCCATCATGATCCTGGGGATTGGCATGGTCTCCGTGGCCACGCTCTTCCCAATCGGTCTCTTGCGCCTTCGGGAAGCCACGCGAGACGCCCGATCCACCATCCTCGCCATGTCCGCCAAGGACGATGCCGAGGTCCGCGGCCTGCCCAAATCACTCGGCGATGCCAAGGGCTTGGTCAATCCGGAATCATTCGTTCATCCGAATCTCCCCTGGTACGCACCCTGGCGTGCGGCCAACTTCGCCGGCTTCCCGTTCACGGTCACGCCGTTTACCTACGACTTCGACACCATTAACGGCACGCCCGGGACCGGGGTTGTCTCCGACTTCTTCACCCCCGGTCTCCCCGTCGCCTACGACCCCTTGTTCTGGGCCACCACACACTTCCAGTCCGAAGGGCTCGCCCCGGAACAGACGCCGATCGGCCTGCGTGGCAACCTCGGACAGGAAGGCCGGTTCGGCTCGGGCATCGGTTTCCTTCGAGCCGGGGCCGCCGCCCACGGGCTCCAACGCATCACCAATTTCGAACCCTACAACGCCGCGGTTCCCTGGCCGTATACCTACTCCCTGTCGAGCACTCCCGCCGGGCTCCAGTCCATCGCCGAGGTGGCCGGCAACGTCTTCACCTCGCTCGACGATCCCGTCGTCACCGGCGACGATTCGGGCCAGAGCGGCGTGCCGGTCGTCCCCTTCAACTTCTCCCCCGGCGCCGGTTACTCATCGCAACGTGAGTATGCCTTTAGCTGGATGCTCACCGGCCGCCTCGGCGTGGCCGGCGATCCCTCCATCTTCGAAGGCAACATCGTCATGTTCCACAGCCGCCCCATCGGTCTCGATACCGACCCGGGCACCGGCCTGCTCGTCCCCACGGGCGAGCGTACCGTCGAGGCCATTTGGGGCTACACCAACACCCCCAACGCGGTCAGCCCCATCCCGAACCCCCTTCCCAGTGTCGCCGGCACCGGCTACAGCACCGCCGACGACCGTACCGTTCTCCTGCGATGGCCCGCCGCCAGTCCCGACCCCTTGATCCGCGTTGGCGACTTCATCGCCGACGTCACCTACGAACGCTTCCAGGCCTCCTCGAATGCGAACTACCCCCGTGCCCTCCCCGGCTCTGGGCGGAATGGGGCTCAGTATTCCGGCCAACGGATTCATTGGTATCGCATCACTCAGAAGGGTGAGAACGAACCCGATCCCGTCGTTGCCGGTCACTTCCGAACGATCGTCCGGGTCGATACCCCCTTGCAGGCCAAAACCCGGCTGCAAACCAACGGCACCATCGTGGAGTCGGTTGTCCCCGAAGCGGCCTTGATTTGCCCCTACGTCGTCAACGTCTTCCCCATCATGCTCTACAGCCGATAACGCGGCCACGCGGACCGGCCGAAGCCCGGTTCGCCCGCGACAGCTCTCTCGTACGCTCCATCCGATCCGTTGGTCTCCCTGGACCGGCGCAATTGTCCTTGAAGTGATTGAGTGAGGAACCCGTCATGCGATGTCCGACAACGCGGCCGACCGCAGCCCTGCAACGCCGGGGCCTGACGCTCGTCGAGCTGCTGGTGACCATCGCCCTGATGCTCTTGATCATGTCCGTGATCGTCGGCGTCTTCACCTCCGCCACCGACGCCATGACGGGGATGAAGAAGGACCAGGAGCTCGCCTCCGAGGCCCGCCGCCTGGAAACGGTCATCCAGCAGGACCTCCGCGGCGCCACCGCCCGCTTCACTCCTCCGCTCAATCCCGCCGATAACCTCGGCTACTTCGAGTACGGAGAGAATTCCTTCTCCGACCCCCAGGGCGAAGACACCGACGACTACCTCGCCTTCACCACCAAGGCTCCTCCCGGCCAGCCCTTCACCGGCCGCGTCATGCTGCCCCGAGGCGTCTGGCCCGCCGGCGTCCCGCTCGCCGGCCAGCCCCGCTACCTTCCGGCCACCATCACCAGCGATACCGCCGAGGTCATCTACTTCCTCCGCCACGGCAATCTCTACCGCCGCGTCCTGCTGGTCGCGCCGAACCAGACGCTTTACGCCGACCTCGTCCCGTTCGCGAACCCCACCGGGTTCCGCTTCGCCGGAGTCGGTTCCGATGGCTTCAGCCTCACCGGCGCCAATGTGCCCGAGGTCAGCTGGCAGGGGGTGAACGATATCTCCGTCCGCCCCTCCAATTCCTTGGACGCAGCAAACAACGCCCCTCCCATCCCCAACACCCTCGGCGACCTGACCAACCGCCACAACCGCTTCGCCCGGCCGCATTTCACCAGCGATTTCAACGGTGACGGTGTCGCCGATGACGTCAACAACGACGCCGTCGAAGACTACTACCCCACGATCTATCCCACCACTCCTGCCCTCGGGGCCAATCAACCGGCCCGCCCCGCGGCCAGTCTCGACACCCTCGCCTTCCCGTTCCTCTTCCCCAGCGCCTATTCCCGCAGCGGCCCCGCAGCGTTCGGTCCCATCAACATCGGCCCGACCCTGGCGATGCCCAACCCGCCGTTCCCGCCGACCACCACCAACCATTCGCCGCTCGATCCGGCCGATGGCGATAACCTTCCCATTCCCGTCAGTCTCGCCGAAAACTGGACCTTCTGGGGCTTCCCCACCTGGGCCGAAACGCGCAACCCCCTCTGGACCTCCCCGAACAAACGTCTTGCCTTTGCCGATTTCCAGCTCCCCGCCGGGGAACAGGCCCGTGGGCTCTCCCAGTTGCGAGGTGCCGCCGATTTCCTCCCGCCCCAAAACCACTGGTACAGCGATGGCGCCGGAGGTCCGAACCTTCTTCCCCCCGCCTCCTCCTGGCAAGACGACCTGATCGCCACCAACGTCCGTAGCTTCGACATCAAGGTCCTCGACCCGAACGCGCCGGCCTATACCGACCTCGTCGGCGTGAACATGACGACCGATTATTATGACCTCGGTTACGGTCTGCCCCTGAAACTCACCTTCGGCGCCGGCGAGGGCGACACCCTCCCCGGCGAGACCACCACGCTCGGCCACGAAGGGCGCATCCCTCCGCTGCCGACCGACAACCGGGTCGATTACCACATGGAGCAGAAGTTCGGCATCATCTGGCCGATCGGCGACCCCAACGCCAACACCGTCCGGCTCCGCCGCGTCTGGGATACCTGGTCCACCGACTATGCCTTCGCTCCCTTCAAGGGAATCGACCCGTCGTTTTATCCCCCGCTGAGCAACACTCGGCCGGTCTATCCGTCGTATCCGCCGCCGTATCCCGAGCCCTTGCGAGGCATCCAGATCCAGATCCGGATGGCCTCTCCCGACAATCAGGTGCTCAAGGTCATCACCATTCGCCACGACTTCACCGACAAACTCTGACGCCGCCCGGCCGATCGATCGTCGGGGCCTGATCGCTCAAGACGGCCCCGATCCCATCCATCGCCAAGCGTCGTCTCCCCGCATTGCTCGCCGATCCGATGCGCCTCTCGGCCGTCGTTTACGAATCACTCAAGGGACCCGTCGAACAGAAGGAACCGAAGCCATGATCGCCCGACGACCCCGATCCCCCGCCTCCCGTCGCCGAGGTGTGGTCCTGATCCTGGTCCTGTCGATGCTGGGGCTGCTTGCGGTCATCGGCGTGTCGTTTGCCGCCTTCAGCGGTCAGGCCCGCAGCGCCGCCCGCAACTACACCAAGAAGCTCAACCGCCCCCTGGCCGACGACCTCGTCGGCTTCGGCATCCGCCAGCTCATCAACGACACCACCAACCCCATGTCCGCCCTCTACGGACATGGCCTCAAGCGCGACATGTACGGCAACGATGCGGTCGAGAACGGCTTCTACGACCGCAACCCCAACGGCTCGTTCCCCACTGTCGGCAACGTCACCGTGGTCCCCGTCGCCGCGGGTGAACCGGCCCGCTGGGACATCACGACGAACATCCCCAGCATCGTCGGCTACAACTTCACCGGCTGGATTCTCACCATTCCCGGCACCGGCGGCACCGTCGCACAAACCTTCGAGGTCGTCAACGGCGTCAATTCCGGCCCGACCTATGTGCTGGAAATCACCGGCTCTCACCGACCCGGCACCACCACGACCGGTCTGAACGGCGTCGTGGGCATGTCGATTCCAGTCACCGGCGCCATCTTCACCCTCGACGGTCGCTACCGACACGGGTTCAACGGCACCGGCATGGCTGCCCTCGCCGGCAATGTCGATCAGGCCATGACCGCCGGCAACGACCCCGGCAACCGCAACCCCGGCCAGTTCGCCAACTTCCGCGTCAGCGGCGGCATCCTCGAAGGGAATGCGGCCTACACCCCCCGTCCCTTCAACGTCAATCTTCTCCCTGTCGACGAAGATTACGACGCTCCTGACCTTGAAAACTGGTTCCTCGCCGCCCAGAGCGCCGACGGTCGCACCATCATCCCCTCGTTCCACCGGCCCGGCATCCTCGCGGTCGACGCCGCCGGCCTGAGCGACATGCGGGCCCCCCATCCGAGCAGCTTCCCCCCCGGCGCCCAGGGCACCCCCGAATATCGCCGCTCCGTCCGCGCCATTTCGAAGATCCTCACCCCCCGGCCCGTCGACCACCCGACCGCTGGTTTCCCCGACCTCCTCCCCGACGTCAACGGCCAAATCACCTACCCGGTGGACAACGATGGCGACGGCATCAACGACTCCGTCTGGCTCGACCTCGGCTACCCCGTTCAGCGCTCCGACGACGGCACCCTCTACAAGCCCCTCTTCTCCTTCATGGTCGTCGGCACGAACGGCCGATTGCCCCTGAACACCGCCGGCAACCTGAACGGCCGCCTGCTCGTCGACGACCCGACCACGCCCAACTTCGACGAGGCCGGCCTGCCGCTCTACGACCACGCCTCGCACCTCGGCTACAGCCCGAGCGAGATCAACCCCCAGTACGCCCTTCAAAACGCCTTCGACGCCACCGACGACGGCGCCGGCAACAACCTGCCCGACGACGCCAAGCCGCTGCATCAACAGTTCGACAATGCATCTCATCCCGTCACCGGCTTCGGCCATATTCCCGTCGCCCTCTCGCAGCTCCGCAGCCTCTTGACCGGCACCCGGATCAACCTGAACAACGACAGCGGCGAGCTGAACACGATTCTGATCAACGGCAACCTCGTCCGGTTCTACAACAACACGGTCGATAACGCCGACTTCCTCGTCGCCCGCAACGGCGGCCAGTCGGTCGACCGCTTCACCAACGAGGCCGTTCCCGGCCGCTGGGGAGAGCCCGACGCCATCCCCCCCGAGATGCGTCAGTTCCCCTACAACCCCGTCGTCGACCCCATCTCCCCCGCCCTCGACCGCGCCCTGAACTTCAGCAGCAGCCGAGTCGGTGCCCTCGATATTCCTAACCCGGTCCGTCCCGGCCAGTCCCCCTTCCCCCAGGGCCAGTACCTGACCGACGGCATTGACAACAACCTCGACACCTTCGACTTCTTCCCCGGCCGCACGCCTCGCGGTGGGAATTCGGCGGGAGGCCCTGAAGCCGGCCCCTCCTCGGCCTTCGATGTCTTCGCTCCGTCCGATGCGCACGACGCGGCAAACATGCCGATTCTGGCCTCCGAGCGCATCCGACGCTTCGTCACGCCAATCGACCCGACCGGCATCGGCCTCGTGGCCCGTTATAACCAGAGCCCGGTGCCTGGCAACCCCTTCATCCCGGCCGATATCGGCCCCGACGGGCGCGGCCGGGTCAGCTTTAGGCACTACTTCCGGCCCCCCGGCGTGCCCCTCGATGCCGACGATTTCAGCACTTTCGATCCCGTCCGGCCCGAGCGGTCCCGCCTGATCCGAAACAGCGGCACTCCCGTCGATCCCTCCTATGCCATCGCCCGGACCCACCATAACCGCTACCACGGTTTCCATGCCCACCTGTTCCCGGCCGGCAACAACGGGTTCATGATGGGAGCGATGCCCTTTGATCTGAGCAACGAGGCTGGAGCGATTCCTTTTCCTCCCCGCAACGCGCTGGGTGAATCGAATCCGCCCACCGACCTATTTGGCTCAGGGGCGTACGTCGGCACCTTCAGCACGACAATCAACGCCAATCCCTTCGGCCGCCTGCGTCGCGAACCGCTGGCATCCCCTGCCGAACCATACTTGGGGCCCCAGTTCGTCACCAATCCCACGACCGCCGTGCACGCCTACCCGCTCGGCAGTCCGTTGCTCAACGACCCGAACGAGATGAACCTCTACTGGCCCGACTCGACCGACGCCCCGTTCGGGCCGAACGACCTCGAATGGCTCTATCGCTTCGGCGATGTCGATGGCCTTTCGCTTCAAAGCCGCCTGAGCGACCTCGCCCCCATTAGTTTTGTCCACGCGGTCGATGCCCAGACCCGCCGTCGCCTCTTCAGCGTCGACACCTGGGACCGCATCGACTATTCCTTCGCCAACGACAACCCCATCGACCGCAATGTGATTTATCCCCCGGCGGTCGTCTACTCCCCGGGTGATCCGAGCCAGATCCCCCCGGCAGCCAATCCGGTTCCGATCGCCAACGCCCGCTTCGCCCCCGGCGTCTCGGCCAGCTTCGAGGCCCTCAACCAGGCGAACCCCGGCCTGACCCACGGCGGCCGACGGATCAACCTGAACCACCCATTCCCCCACTCCTATAACCCCAGGGAGTCGGTCCGGCAGAAGTGGATCTCCGAGACGTACGAAACGCTCAAGGTCATCCTGCCGCCGCACGCCATCGACACCCCGCACGAACTGGCCAAGCTCGGCCAGTTCGTCGTCAACATCGTCGACTTCCGCGACCCGGACAACGCCATCACCATCTGGGAGAACCCCGACGTCAGCCACCTGCCCGCCCGTCGCGTCAGCAACGCCGGCAACGACTACGACCTGCCGCCGTCGATCCATCTCCAGTACCGATCCGACGGTACTCTTGATCCGAACTTCGACCCGACCTTACCCCTCGTCCACTACGGCATGGAATATCAGCCGGTGGCCCTGAACGAGGTCCTCGGCTTCCAGTTCAGCTACGCCGAGGACGACGGCTCGGGAACCTTCATTAACACACGGGCCAACCGGCTGTTCATCGAGATGGTGAACATGCTCACCGAGCCCGGCCAGCCGGCCACCAATGCCAGCGACCTGGACCTCGAAGGCTGGGACTTCGTCCTCGTCAAGGAAGACCCGAACACCGCCTTCAGCGCCAACAACCCCTACTTCCACCCCGTCTTCACCCGCCCCGACCCGATCACCGGGCAGATTCCTAATGCCGCCCTCGCCGATGACGAACGCCCGGTCGTCCGCGACGACCCAGGCGTTGAGGCCCAGCAATTCCAGGCCAAGCCCGTGCTCGTCGGTTCCGGTGAGGAACCCGCACGCAGCGAAACAGCCCCCGACCTGGCGGCCTACCAGCAGTCCTACCGCGATTCCGGGCTGCCGGTCGTACCTCCGGTCGACAATCGCGTGCCGGCCATCGAATCCAATGGCGATCCCACCTACTTCGTCTTCACCGGCGCCCGAACCGCGAGTGGCGGTGGGACCGACATCCCCGCCATTAACGAGGTCGATCGGCCCGTCGATGACCCTGGCGACGCCAAGCGGGAATTCGCCACGGACGATTGGGCTCTGATCCCCGACGTCGATGACCCCGCCTTCAGCACCCCGACCGGCGGCCAGGGCCTCTTCTTCTGGCTCTACCTCCGTCGCCCGGCCAACCCACTGCTCCCGCCCGGCCCGGATAATCCGATGGTCGTCGTCGACTCCATCCGCTTCCCCTTCAGTTCCTCCAACGGCGCCGGCAGGGTAAACGGCATGGGCAATGCCGAGCAGGCGACCCAGCCGACCCAGCCGATCTACTCGGTCCAGCGTGCCCAGCCCTTCCGCGGCGGCCAGCTCGTCCCCGACCCCGAGGACCCGACGGTCCCGCTGTTCCTCTACGGCAGCTCCGAGCAGGTCCGGCCCGCTGAGCCTCGCGACACAGGCGACGATGAAGGCTACCGCACCTTCTTCGCCGTCCGCCCCGGTGAGGCCGCCAACGACCGCTACCGCACAACCAACAACATCTACGAGACCGTCGGCGGTCAGAACCTCAACTCACGCTTCCAAAACTTTCGTGGCCCGGACGACCCGCACGAGGCCTATGATTACTTCCCCTTCAACGATCGTGACTTCATGAGCGTCGCCGAGCTGATGCTCGTGCCCGCCAGCCCCCCCGGCCTGTTCACCAAGCAGTTCGCCGAGTGGGCCCCCTCGGCGCTGGTCACCCCGGGGCCGAATTCCTTCGCCGACATTCCTCCCACCGATATCTCGAACACGTCGCTTTGGGAGTATACTCCCGCACCTGACATCGGCGACCCCGTGCCTCCGCCCCTCGACCCTGCCACCGATCCCGTGCCCGGCGCCTCTCCGCCACTACCCCATCAACAAGTCCGCACCTACCCCTATCTGGCTCACGAGTTCTATTACACCTCCGACCCGAGCGAGATCGTCGATCCAACCAACGTGCTTGGACGCCCGAATCCGACCTTCCACCTCGTCGGCGGCCCTACCAGCGCCGGGTGGTACAAAATGTTCGAAATGTTCGAGGTCCCCACCCCGGTCCTCGACGCCATCGGACCCGTCGCCCAGGGCCTCAACTTCGACTGGTTCCGCCAGGATCGCCGCCCCGGCCAGATCAACCTCAACCTCATCCTCGATGAGGAGGCCTTCTTCGGCGTGATCGACGACCCCCGGTTGCTCGACGCCACCAACCTCCCGCGTAGTCTGATCGCCAACGACGCCGAGTTGCCCCAGATCGTCACCGCCGTCGGCCTCGACGGTCGACCGCTCGACAACTCGGTCGCCCCCTTCATCCGGGGCTCATACCCGATGGGGAACCGCGGCTTCACCGTCTTCTCCACTGACGCGACCGGTTACACGCTGAACACGGCCCCGACCTCGGCCAGCTTCCCCTGGATGCGCATGAAGCGATCCTTCGCCGACTTCCTCAAACAGCGGCACGGCGGCTCCGGTTTCCTCTTCGCCTACGGTGACGGCGTTACCGGCACCCAGGGCCTCCCGGCCTCCCCCACGCCTAACGTCGCCCGAGACCGACCTTACCGCTCGCTGTCGAATTACGACATCCAGCGCACCCTGATGCGTCCGGCCACGATGGATCCCTCCGACTTCACTGTGCCCGCCCTCAGCGACGCCACCCTCCGCGTTCGCGACCCTGGCCTGAAGGAGTCGCAATGGGACTTCAATGAGACGATCGCCGATCTGCTCGACCCCGGCTATTCTTACTTGCCGCCCGATCCTACGGCGATCGGGAGCACGGCGGATGTCCGGCTCTTCTATTCGAACCCGGTCCGCACCACTCCCTCGGGCATCAAGCCGATCGTCCCGCCGATCCCCCCCCGCCGGTGGTTCCAGCTCCCCGACTGGGCCGACCCGGCCGACGCGACAACCGCCTCGAATGCCTCGGTCGGTTCGGCCCAGGTCACCGACTATACGCCGATCACGAACACTAACACCGCCCTCTCGTCAATCGTCCCCACGGGCACCCACGGCAACTACCCTGGCCTGTTCCCTCTCTGGAGCTATTTCAACACCGGAGAGGAGATGCGCGACCGCGACACCGGCGCCTCGCCCCAGTTCGGCGGCTCGATCGTCGGCCAGGGCCCCGCGGGGACGACGTTCAACCAGCCCGATGGAACCACAGTGACCGTCCCCGAGCCCACGGGCAACGGAAACACGATCATCAGCCGCGACATGCGTCGGCACCCGTACTATCGGACCGAGATGTTGCAGAAAGTGTCCAACCTGACGACCCCGAGAACCCACCAGTACGCCGTCTGGGTCACGGTTGGCCTCTTCGAGGTCGTCCGGCCCGGCGACCGGGCTCAGTTGATCCCCGACGAGCTGGGCCCAGAGTTGGGCGTGGCCTCGGGCTCGAATGTCCGCTACCGTTCCTTCTTCGTGCTCGATCGCACCCGGGCAACCGGATTCAATCCGCTTCGGCCGGGCGACTATCGAGATGTCATCGTCTACAGCCGGCGGATCGAGTGATCGGCCGACCGTTTTTGGTTCGTTTGCGGGCCGTCGGTTGCCTCGGGGCACCAGCAATCAGCGTTGATTGCCTTGTCCCGGGGCATCCCTGGCCGATACACTTGTAAGACACGTCTCGTCGACCCATCTCGGAGTGAGGGAAACCGTCATGTCGATCCGTCACCGTCGTCCCGGCTTCACCCTGATCGAGCTGCTGGTGGTGATCGCCATCATCGGCGTCCTCGTCGGCCTGCTCCTGCCGGCCGTCAATGCCGCTCGCGAAGCCGGCCGCCGCACCCAGTGCATGAACAACCAGAAGAACATCGGGCTCGGCCTGATCGGCTACTTCAACGCCAAGAACACCTTCCCCAACTCCGTCGTCTGGGGAGAGGCCGACAATAACAACGCCACCCCGCTCGCTCTGGCGTACGAGGCCGGCAACATGGCCTTCGAGCTGGCCGGCCCGGCGACCCACCCGAATCACGACCTCGGCCCCTTGCATAGCTGGGTCGTCGAGATCCTCCCCTACATCGACAACCAGGCCCTCTACAACGATTTCAACCGCAACCAGGTTTACTTCAGTGTCGCCGGAACGACGACCAACAACCTGACCGTCTCCGCGACCGACATCGGCATCCTGAACTGCCCGAACGACGACACCCGCATTCAGGATCAAGGAAACCTCTCCTACGTCGTCAATTCGGGATTCAACCGCTGGTGGTACAGCGGTAGCGGCTGGAACGGCCAGAACGCTCCCCCCACCACCGGCCACGCCGTCCTCTTCGGCGCCGATCCCCAGACCGCCCGCAACAACGCCAAGCGCACCGGCGTCTTCTGGCCCGGCAGCATCCAGGGGAACAAGCCCTGGGACCACAAGACCACCGTCGCCGCCATCACCGACGGCTCCAGCACCACCGTCATGCTCACCGAGAACACCCTGGCCGGTGCCTCGACCACCAGCCCCTACTCCCAGGCCAGCGGGAGCCCGGTGGTCACCAACTGGGCCTCTGCCCACCCGAACTTCGTCGCCTTCATGGCCTCCGACGACGTTTGCACCAGCGGCACCGGCTCGACCAACTGCGTCGACGGGCAACTCGCCCCTCGCGCCGGCGGTGCCGGCCGGTTCGTCGATGGCCCCGGCTGGGCCCTCGCCAATAACAAGAACACCCGCGAAAACATCAACGGCGGCCGCTTGGTCGGCATCGAGGGCGGCTTCCCCTTCCCCAACAGCCTGCACCCGGGCGTGATCATCGCCGTCATGTGCGACGGCTCGACCAAGATCATCTCCGACACCATCGACGGCACCGTCTGGGCGAAGGTCATGACCCCCGCCGGCGAGTACATGGACACCCCCTTCAAGCAGCTCCCGGTCAACCAGAGCGACATCAGCCAGTAAGTCTTTTCTGGCCGATCGCCGCGGAGTGGACCCTCCTCGGCTCCCTTCCGAACCGTTTTTCTCCGAGATGCGGTGACCTCATCGACCCCGAGGCCCGGGAACTTTCCCGGTCTCGGGGTCCATTCGTTGAGACAGGCGGTTCCTCGATCCGTCCCGAGCACCTCGGCATCGACAAAGCCTCATCGGCTTCCGACCTTGCCAACGTTGCTCGATCGCGGTACAAGACCGTCTCAAAGACCGCTCGGGTCGTCCCACGGACGGGAACGGTCTGCGGAGCGATCGGGTCTCGACGCACGTCACATCTGCTGCGATCACGTCTTTTTTGATGCCTTGGGGGAGATCACCCTCCCTCGTCTTGCGTCGCTCCCGATCCATCGTCCCATCGGCAGAACCAGGCCGACGGCATCAACCGATCCCCCTTTCGGATCGGCCCCTTTGCCGTCGGATCGCTCGGGATCGAGAGCCCATGAGCGCAAGCCATCGTTATCGACCGCACTTGCTTCGGACGGCAGACCGCACCGACCCGCTCGTCGGCGAGCCGTCGCGGTCCCGCCGCCTCGCGCGGCCGACGATCGCGGCCCTCGCCTTCGGTGTCTGTCTCGTCGCCCTCGGCGCCGATGCCGACGGCCCCTATGGCCGGCTCGTCACCGAAATCCGCATCCAGGGCAACGATTCCGTCGCCGAGTCCCGCATCCGCGCCAAGCTTCTCACCCGAACAGGCCGCCCCCTCGATCCCGACACGGTCGAAAGCGACTTCCGATCGCTCAAAAATACGCAATGGTTCTCGCATGTTCGCGCCACGTTCCTCGAAGACCCCGACCGCGGCGGCATCATCCTCCTCTACAAGGTCGAGGAAATGCCCGTGCTCGACGCCGTCGAGTTCCGCGGCCGATGGGCCATCAGCCAGAAAAACCTTGAGGAAGCCACCGGCCTGAAGGCCGGCGCCCGCGCCGACGGCATCCGCGCCCAGTCCGCCGTCGCCCAGATCCGCCGCCTCTACGAAGAAAAAGGCTACCTCCAGGCCGAGGTCCGCCTGCTCGAAGGGGCCAAGGCCGGCGACACGCGCGTCGTCTTCGAGATTTTCGAGGGCCCCAAGTTCAAGGTCGGCGCCGTCGACTTCGAGGGCAACACCGTCTTCTCCGACGCCACCCTAAAGACCAAGATCCAGTCCAAGCCCCCGATCCTTGGCTTCCTCGGCCCCGGCTACAATGCCGAAGGCCCCGAGGAAGACGCCCGCCGCATCGTCGAGGCCTACCAGGCCATCGGCTACTTCGAATGCCAGTGCACCCCCGTCACCCGCCACGGCGGCCGCGTCGGCGACCTCCGCCTCAGCTTCGTCATCTCCGAAGGCCCTGAGTATTCCGTCCGCGACATCCGCTTCGAAGGCCAGGAACTCATCGCCGAGGAGGAGCTGCGCGAAGGCCTCGTCCTCCACTCCGGCCAACCCTTCCGCGACAACCTCCGCCAGCGCGACATGATCACCCTCACCGAGCGATACACCGCCATCGGCTGCATTGATGTCGATATCCTGCCCGAACCCCGCTTCACCGACACCCCCGGCGTCGTCGATCTCGTCTACACCATCAACGAGGGAGACCGCTACCTCCTCGGTGCCATCAACATCAAGGGGAACGAGCGCACCCGAGCCAAGGTCATCCTCCGCGAGCTGGCCGCCGCCGGGCTTTTGCCCGGCGAGCCCCTCGACGGCCGCCGCATGGAAACCGCCCAGAAACGCCTGGCCAACCTGAACTTCTTCGTCAACGATCCCCAGCAAGGCGAGCCGATCAAGATGGCGATCACCAATCGCCGAGGCCCCGACGCCCCTTACGGCGAGGTCGCCCTGCCCGACCTCGACGAGATCGTCCGCCAGGCCCGCTTCCAGACCCCCGACGAACCGGTTCAACTCGCCCACTTCGAACCAACCACCGTGGACGACGACGGGCCGGTGCCCCTCGTCCACTACCGACCCGCTCCCCTTGATGAGCCGCAGGCCGATGCCTCGATCCAGCGCGCCCGCTTCCAGGCGGTCGACGACCTCGGCCCTCCCGGCGGTGTCCCCGACCTGCCGCCCATCCCCCCCATCGACATCGAACCCCTCGCCCCCGGCGACGGCCCGGCCGCGGTCACGCCCTTCGGCTCCGGAGGTGCCTTCGAGCCCACCCCCGACGCCCTGCCTCCCATCGATGTGCCCCCACTCGTCGAGCCGCTGCCCCCTGGTCTCGGAGGCCGCCCCATCCCCCCCTCGTCCGACGGCACCCCCATTGGCACCTTTCCGTCCACGCCCGGTATGAACTTCTCCGACGTCGGCCCAGACCGTCAGGAACCGTTCCCGAACCGCTCCTTTGCCGACATCGCCACCCAGGCCGAGCCCCGAGGCTCCGGCCGCTCCTTCGCCGACCTGGATGTCGAGGTGCAGGAAGCCCCCACCGGCCGCATTTTGCTGGGTTTCGGTGCCACCAGCTTCGGCGGCCTCAGCGGCAACTTCATTGTCCACGAACGCAACTTCGACCTCTTCAACGTCCCCCGCTCCTTCCGCGAGCTGCTCAACGGCCAGGCCTTCCGCGGCGCAGGCCAGGAGTTCCGCCTCGAACTCTCCCCCGGCACTCAGATCAACCGCGCCGTCGTCAGCTTCCGCGAGCCCGATCTCTTCAATCAACGCATCGGCCTCAATACCTCCGGTTACGCCTTCTCACGCTTCTATCCCGACTTCTTCGAGCAGCGCGCCGGCGGCCGCTTCGCCCTCGGCAAGCAGTTCGGCACCCAGACCTACGCCGACTTCGCCGTCCGCGCCGAAAACGTGAACGTCTCCGGTTTCCAGACCCCCGCCCCGGCCGAGTTTTATGCCGTCTCCGGCAACACCTTCCTCGCCACCCTCCGGCCCAGCCTCCACTTCGACAACCGCAACGACCCCTTCCTTCCCAGCAACGGCTCCTATCTTGAATTCGCCTATGAACAAGGGTTCGGCGACTTCACCTTCCCCAAGTTCACCGTCGAAGGCCGCCAGCACTTCACCGTCTGGCAGCGCCCGGACATGACCGGCAAACATATCCTCAGTATGCGAGGCTTCTTCGGCATCTCCGGCGCCGACACCCCGCTCTACGAACGCTTCTACGCCGGTGACTTCCGCAGCCTCCGCGGCTTCGCCTATCGCGGCGTCGGCCCCTACGTCCTCGGCCAGAACGTCGGCGGCACCATGAGCCTGCTCGGCTCGATCGAGTACCAGTTCCCCCTCACCGCCAACGACCAGTTCCAGATGGTCGTCTTCTCCGACACCGGCACCGTCGAGAACGGCTATTCGATCACCGACTACCGCGTCTCCGTCGGCACCGGCCTCCGCGTCACCCTCCCCGCCCTCGGCCCCCTCCCCCTCGCCTTCGACATCGCCTTCCCCGTCGTCAAGGGTCCCGACGACCGCGAACGCATCTTCACCTTCTTCATCGGCGCCTTCTATTGATCCCTCATCCGTTCCTCCCCCTCTCCCCGCCCTCGGGGAGAGGGCCCAGCGTGGTGAAGCGCTTCGCCTCAACGAAGACGATCTCCCTCTCCCCGCTCGCGGGGAGAGGGCCGGGGTGAGGGGTCCCTCTCCAGGCTGCCCCGCTCGGCCTCCTCGCCACCGGCCACCCTGCTACCCTGCCACCCTTGGAACGGAATCATATCATTTGATCACCGGGTGGCCCGGGTTCCGCGCAGCGGACCCCGGGCGAGGGCTCAGCAGGCCCATGCGACTCCGCCCGGGGTCCGCTGCGCGGAACCCGGGCCACCCGCCGTGCCGTTGTCCGGTCGGCGCCGCCCCACGATGCCGATCCGGATGCCGTGCCTGTCCCTCACGCCTGGCGGGTGGCCCCGGTTGCTCGCCAACCCCCCCCTTTCAACATTTACGGAGACTTATTCGGGACAAGAGGTTGCGCCAACGAAGCTGGAAATCGGCTGGGTTCTTGCCCCGGCATCCTGTGAACGCCGGGGTCGCTGGCCACATGAACCGGCCCCGATCCAGACCTTCCGGGGGCCGCAGGCCGCGAACCGAGAAGTCGGATCGACAACCGACACCACATCGGGAAGCAGCCGAAATTGCACAACCCCATTCACAATATTGCCTTCCGCAAATGTTGAAAGGGGGGGTTGGCGAGCAACCGGGGCCACACGCGAGCCACCGGGGCCACCAGCGGACCGGGTCTACCGGGCCGTTCGCTCAACTCCTGGTTATCCGGTGTCGCTAGAACCATCCTTTGGGATCGCAAGGATGATCATCTCCTTCACGATGTCGTCGTCATTGCCCTTCCAATGGCCGAGATTCACATAAACTTGCTCGTTCCCTGGCGGTATCGGTTGGGACAAATACCGGGCAGCCCTTACCAAGGGCATAGTCGATGGTTCTATCTTGAGTGTAGCCTCAATCTCGATTCGATCGATGTGAAGTTCCAAACCCTCGGCTCGAACCAAATATCTGTCATTGAGATCGGAACTCGTCTGTATTCTTACCTTATAAGGTACGCCAAAAACATTAATCCCATCAAACGTCTCGGGTGCATTGACGATCTGTCTCCAGATGTCCATCAAACTCACACTTTGACCCGAAAGTCGATCTACAAAACGCTGCTCGTCAATCTGAAATTTTCCGAGTTGGGGCTCTTGGCCCACCGAATCTTCAAGTCCCCGAAGATGAATTTTCACCGCGTTCAATTCGCCATGATTGATGCACAATGGCGCAAATTTGGGGAGCCAATCAGCGACCACCTCATAATCCAAGTCTTCAAGGTTGCGAAGTTCGATGCCGACTGACGCTGCATACTCTTTAGCACCCAAAGCAAAACCCGTCGTCGAAACCGCCATGACGCTCTTAAAGGCGAATCGTTGACGTCTTCCTACAAGTTGCTCGATCCAACTTACAGGCGCAGGGCCCTCAGACGGTCTATCCCTACACTCGATCAACGCGCGATAGGAACTGGTGCCGATTCTGCCTGTGATGACAATGTCCAACTCTGCTACTTGGTGACCCCTGTCGTTGTAGACAGGCCTTCTTGTCTCTACCGAAAATCCACCAGGAACGAGCCAGCCTTCGATGAGGGCTACCATACGTTCGAGAGATTTGCCGTCGTTTCGCATCGAGTAGAACCTATCAGGCACAAGTCCGGAGACAGGAGAACCGCTCTACGCCAAAGCTCAGCGGACCCAGACGGCAAGGATCAGCCCCGATGTTACCACAGAGCGATCGCGTCGGCCGGGGTCCTCTACCGCACCGGGATAGACGGTTCTCTTACTCGGGAATCAACAGTTGCTCATCTACAGGCAGCCTCTCAGTCGGTGGACGACGATCTATATCCAGGAAGCGTTCTCGCCAGTCGTGGAGGAACCGGTAGCACACTTCCTCGATCGCTGGAAGGCGGTTGGCTACCTCGGCAACCTTATGTACATCGATGAAGGCAACACCATGAGACACGTCCAGCCTGACCGCGTAACTCTCGTCGATCCACTTGTCACGTCCCGCAATCACCGGCCACGCTGCACACGGACCCCACAGAGCCTCAAAGCAGGCCCAAACTTGGTTCTTGCTGCCCTTCTTGGCTCGCTCCATGTCGATCGAGGGGACGTAGCGATAGTACTTGCTAGCGACGATCTCGATGGCGTTCCAGAACGCCAGGAACCTGTCCAGCGGGTCGTCAGTCGTCAGCCCTTTGCGATACCAGCCCAGACTGCGTAGGAATGAAGGGCTTCCTCGTGCCAACTGGTGCGCTTCGCTAAAGGCGCTCTCAAACTGTTCCGGCTCGATGACCTGCCGTACTACGTGGCGTTGAGCAGGCATCCGCTCGCGCTCGGTCAGGCTCAAGTACATGGGGTGGTTGACCGCCAATGTAAGAGCATCGAGCATATGCCCGAAGAAGAAAACGGCGGCTTTGTAGGCGACCACATCGTCCGGTGCGCGGGCCGTCACCGTCGTCTTGAGGCCCGACGGTATCCCCATGATCTCGATATCACTGTAGAAGGGATCATGGACACGGAACCCTTTCTGCTGGGTAGTCCGCACGCGACGATGAACCGTGGCCGGGCCGTCTACATACAGAACGACTTCCCAGATAGGCGAGTCCGCCATCCGCCTTGCCTCCGCTTTAGCCGACAAACACGTTGTATACGAACGAACACCATCGTTCAAAACACGCCTCTTCGTCCCGAGAACCCGTTCCTTCAGCCAATTCTCTCGGCATTCTTGCGACGCGACAAGCGAATTCACGGTGAAACGCCGACGAACACAGGGCGACCAACATCGAAGCCGATCGGCTTCACAAAGGGCACCGGGGATGCCCCTCGGGCGACCCGACGGGCCGATCCGGCAGACGGGCCGGAAAAAGTGCTTAAACCCGCCCATCGCCACGATGATATCAGGATACGGCCGATCATCGTCCGAACACACACACAACCGTCCACCGACCGAATCACGCCATGCCCCCGCTCCCGAGAGGCGATCCCCCATGAGCACGCACCACGATCACGACGCAGGCCAGGAACCGCCCCGACCCGGACCCCGGACCGAGGAGGGCAAGGCCGCATGCTCGGCCAACGCCACGACCCACGGTCTGACCGCAAAACGGCCGCTCTCCGAGGAGGAGGCCGAGCGGATGAGGGTCATCGTCGACCAGTGGACGGTCAAGGCCATGCCCGAGACGCCGCCGGAGGAGGCACTGATCGCGTCGGCGGCAATCGAATATGTGCGCTATTTGCGCTGCGTCGAGGCCGAGGAGTCGCGGCTCGGGCCGGCGATCAGGGACGCCGTGCGCGACTGGCGCGAGGCGCAGCGGCATGCGATCCGGCGCAAGGCCCAGAACCTGCCGAACGACCCGGAACTGGTCGCCGCCGATCTCCTCGAATCGGCCTTCGGCATCGACTGGATGCTGCGGCACTGGCGAAACCTGCTGGACCTGATCGACCGAGGGGTCGGCTGGACCGGCGACAACCTGATCCAGGCAATGCACCTGCTCGGCCACAAGGCCGCCGCGCCGACCGACCCGACGAGCCTGCCCGCCTCGCTCTGGCAAAACGCCCTGACCGCCTTCCCGAAGGCGTGGAACCTCTCCGCCCCCCCGATCGGCGATCCCGAGGCCGTCGCCCGCATCCGGGCCATCGTCCTCGACACGATCGCCCACCTCGAAGCCCTCCGTCCCGTCGCCTGGGACGAGGTCGACGCCCCCCGAGAGCAGGTCGCCGAGGCCGCCGCCCTGATCGACACCTCCAAGGAAGGGCAGCTCCGTCACCGCTACCGCCGCGACGCCTTCCGCGACTTCCACCGCAGCCTCGCCGAGCTGACCCGCCTGCGCTCCGAGCGCTCCAAGACCCACGCCCGAGAGGCGAAGCTGATGGAGTCGGCCGCCTCCCGGCGCGATGACCGTCCGGCCTACGTCCCTCCCCCGAGCCGCCCCGAGCCGCCCGCGCCCGAATCACGAAACGAACCCCCTCCGGCGGCCGATCCTTCCACGAACGATCGACGCAACCCGTTCTCCGACCACGAGATGCCCAACGGAGCCCCAGTCCCCGCCTCGCCCGTCGAGGGGCGCACCAACGAGCGCACCGAGGGGCGCACCAATGAGCGCACCAGCGAGCGCCCCGAGGACCCTCGGACCGCCCCGGACGCCCCGAGCGGGGTCTCGCATCGCGCGAAGACCCCCGGGACCAAAGGGCGGAGTCATCCAGACAACCCGGCCCCCGAGAATCTTCGGAGGCCGGAAGGAGGGCCAGGCGATGCCGGGTCGACCGAGATCAATAGCTCAGCACGCTGACGATCTCCGTCGGCTCCAGCTTCGCCCGGCCTCCGAGGAAGCCCAGCTCCATCAGGAAGGCGCAGGCCACCACTTCGGCCCCGGCGTTGCGAACCAGGTCGCAGCAGGCCTTCATCGTTCCACCGGTCGCCAGCACGTCGTCGACCACGAGAATCCGCTTGCCCGGCTCCAGGGCATCGCTGTGCATCTCAAGCCGGTCGGTCCCGTATTCGAGGGCGTACTCGGCATGAACGGTCGAGAACGGCAGCTTTCCCGCCTTGCGGATCGGCACCAGGCCAACCCCCAGCGCCAGCGCCATCGGGGCCGCCAGCAGGAACCCCCTCGCCTCGGCCGCGGCGATCCCGTCCACCTGCCGTCCCGCGAACGGTTCGGTCAGCCGCTCGATCGCCGTCCGGAAGGCTCCCGGATGGGCCAGCAGCGGCGTGATGTCCTTGAACTGGATTCCCGGCTTGGGAAAGTCGGGAATGTTGCGGATGTAAGCGTCGAGGTCCAGCGCGTCTGTCGAAGCCATGCCCTGCAATTCTCCTTGAAGAAACGATTCCTGCCCAGGCCCCTTGACCATGCCCGAACCCGACCAAGCGTTCGCCCTTGCGTCGCGGATGCCGCGACCCGATCCGGACCCGACGCCACCATACTCCGCCAACCGCCGCGGCGCCTACATTTGCGCTTGCTCCGAGTGCACTCCCGGACTCGGGCAACGGTGACGGGGAGACCCCGGCCCGATCACCCCAATGACCCGGTCCAAGCAGGACCCCCGGAAAGTGAGATTGTGATGTGCTGGGGTTTCGACTATGGTCCGCTCGATCCTGCCGCAAGGACCCGTGCGGTTCTTGGCCTCGGGGCTGAGGTCGTCTCGTCCGAGGCAGATCGGGACCGCGTCGTCCTCGAACCCCGTCCGGGAGGGCGATCGGACGTGCGAGATCGCCTGCTCGTCCGGAAATCCTGGTGTGGAACCATCGGCCTGTGGGCCATGCTCGCCCCGTCCTGTCTCAAGGTCCGTGCGCAAGAGCTGCCCGTCGTCCTGCCCCCGCCTCCGCAGGAGGCCCCCGCGGTCGCTGATCCGCCGGCGACTCCCATCACGGTCGATCAACTCGCCGAACGCCTGGTCGAGATGGAGCAGCGGAACCGCGCACTCGCCGACGAGCTGGAGCGGTCGCGGCTGGAACACGCCGAGCAAATGCGGCAGATCCTCGATCGGCTCGATGAGGTCTCGACCCGTCTCCGCATCGCCGAGGACCCCGACCTGGACCTCGACCTCGACGAGGTTGGGCCGGACGGCTCGATCCAGCAGACTCCCCCCGTCGATCCCGGTACGGTCGAGAACCCGGTCCCCGACTATACCGAGGGCCAGTTCGCCCCCAATACACCAGCCCCCGGCTACCCGCTGCCGAGCATTGTCGAGCCCGGCCGATCGCTCCTAAAGGGGAGCTTCGGCCCCGGATTCCGGTTCCGGACTTACGACGGCGAGTTCCGGCTCAAGGTCAACTACGAGTCACAGGTCGAGGCCCGCGTCTGGGACCCGAGCAACCAGGTCCCGGCCAACAGCGGCATCTACCTGCCTCGCCAGCGAATCTTCTTCAGCGGGAACATCACCCGGCCGATCGAGTACGAATTCTCCATCAACCGGGGCTTCGGCGGGCTCAACATTCTGAACGCCTACCTGAACCTCCACCTCGACGACCGCCTCGAACTGCGCATGGGACGGTTCTTTACCCCCATGTTCTACGACCAGTTCGCCATCTCGAACTACTGGCTGATGCAGCCCGAGCGGTCGGTCTTCACCACGAACTTGTCGCTCAACCGCCAGTTCGGCGCGATGGCCTGGGGCTATCTGTTCGACAAGCGGCTCGACTACGCGGCCGGCGTCTTCAACGGCTCGCGCAACTCATTTGAACCGTTGAACAACGGTGTCGACTTCGTCAGCTATCTCAACGCCCGTCCCTTTCAGCAGTCCGAGGCCTTGCCCGCGGCCCGGTTCCTGAACCTGGGGGCCTCGGTGGCGGTCGGGAACCAGGATCAGGCTCCGGTTCCGCGGTCCTTCCGGATCGGCGGAGGGTCCCCCAGCGCCGATGTTCCCGGAGCGGCCACGGTACCGTTCCTCATCCTCGACCCGGGCGTGGTCGAGCGAGGCAACCGCCTGATCGGTTCGGTGCACGCGGCCTACTTCTACAAGCAACTCTCGCTGATCGGCGAGTGGCAGTACGGCTACGGCGGCTATGCCCCCTCGGTCGCGGCCGACTCCACGCGGGTCCCCTTCTCAGGCTTCTACGTCTCGGGGGGCTACTTCCTGACGGGCGAAACGATCGAACGGCGAGCCCGCCTCTATCCGCTTCGACCCCTCTTCCCGACCCGTGAGGACGACCGCCGCGGCATCGGCGCCTGGGAAGTCACCGGGCGGGTCAGCACGCTGCAGATCGGTGAACAGGTCTTCTCCGCCGGTCTGGCCGACCCGGATCTCTGGTCGAATCAGGCCGTCACGACCGAGTTGGGGGTGAACTGGTACTGGAACGAGTACACCAAGGTCTACCTCTTCTGGCTGCACGGCAACTTCGGCGACCCGGTCCTCTACCGCCCGGGACATCTCCAGGAAACGGCGGATATGTTCTGGCTACGATTCCAGCTCTATTTCTGATCGGCAAACATGTTCATTTATGAAAGAATATTGATCATCATCAGAGCGATTCGAGGAGGGATCGGAGGGAAGCGAGGTCGGGGTTCAGGAAGAGTCCCTCGATCACCCCGGGCTCTTTGAGCCTCCCAGCGGATTGAGCCGACTTGATCAGGCCGACCGCCTTGTCCACCAGGCTCTCCTGGGCGGACGAGGAGAGGTTCGGGTCCTCGGCGAGCAAAGCAAAGATGTTCGCGATCTCCAGAGGGAACGCAGCGACGGCTTCAGGGTCCGCAAGGAGTGCCTCCGCGGCCTCGACGGCTCCCTCTCGCATTCCAGCGCGGAACCGAGCCTCGATGCGTTGAATCTGCAGTTCCCATTGCGCTCTCGGATCGCTGGTCAGCGAGAGCGCCGCTTCAAGGTCGGGCACGACGGCTTCAAACCGGCCGAGGTTGAAGCCGGCCCGAGCCCGGGCCCGGAGCCCATTGAGTTGCGCCCGGCGGACCTGGTTCATGCGGGGGGAGTCGTCTGGAACGAGCTCAAGCTGGTTCAAGGCCGACGACAAGACGGACCAGGCGTCCTCCCACTGGCCGGAGTCGAGGTGCAGCTTCCCCAGGCGGGCGGACCGCAACCCTAGCTCGATCGGGTGGTTCGCGTCCCCCGGGCGGGTCTCCACCAGCGCTTCTAGCATCCGGAGGCCCTCCCGCTCTGCCTGGATGGCCTCCTCCGTGCGACCGAGCAGGCTGAGCGTCCGCGCGAGGTTCCCGAGCAGGCTGAACCGCATGTCCAGGTAATACGTCTCGCCGGGCTGCACGCGAAGCACTGCCTCCAGAACGCGATCGGACAGCTCATACGATTCCACCGCATCACGCGGATGGTCGTTCTGATTGAGCGTGTTGCCCAGTCGCATGGCAGTCACGATCAGGAGCTGCATGGCCTCGGGATCGCTTCGGTCGAACCCGTCCAGCCTCCGGGCCGCTTCCCAGGCTCTGGCCAGGAGGGGCTCGGCCTCGTCCACCCGGCCGAGATCGAACCGAACCCGGGCGAGCGTGAGGGCGACCTGAAGGTCGGCGATCGTCCACGAGGCGCCCGGTGGGAGGGAATCGAGGTACTCGACGCACCAGTCCGACAGGACCTGATGACCTGTGTCCCGCACGGAACGGACTTTGGGGTTGTCGAAGGGGCTGATGGCCAGCACGCCATCGACGACGGTGGTGTAGCCGACCAGGGTCCGCTGGAGGCTGAGGCTGGCAAGGTCGCGGGCGGCCCGAGCCTCGGCGGCGTTTTGCAAGGCCTGGCGTTCGCGAAGATCGGCCTGGCGGCGGAGGTCGGCCTCGACGATGGCGAACACCACCGAGCCGACGACGAGCGCCACCAGCAGGAGCCCGGCCAGCATGCCGACGGACGCGAACCCGGGGTTGCGGCGGCACCATCGCCAGGCCCGGCCCGCCGGGCGGATCGGCCGGGCGACGATCGGGCGGTTCTCCAGGAACCGCTCCAGATCATCGGCCAAGGCGCCGGCCGTCAGGTATCGCCTCCGGGGCTCCTTCTCCAGGCACTTCAGGGTGATCGTCTCCAGATCGCGGGGCACGCCTGGTTGAAGGTCCCGAGGGGAGACTGCCTCGGACTCCTGGACCATCCGAAGGGTGCTGGCCACGTTCTCCCCCTGGAACGGCGGGCGGCCGGTGAGCAACTCATAGAGAATGACTCCCAGGGCGTAGAGGTCGGCCGGGGGCCCGATGTCGTCGGCCCGGGCGGCGGCCTGTTCAGGGGCCATGTAGGCAGGGGTGCCAATGGGCTGGCCGGAACGGGTCAGCTCGGCCAGGTCGTGCTGCCATCGGGCCAGGCCGAAGTCGACGATCATCAGCCGGTCGTCTCCGAGGGGAATCGGGCCGGGACCCTCGGCGACGGCCCGCCCTCCCTCGGGCTTGAGTAGGATATTCGACGGCTTCAGGTCGCGATGGATGACCCCCTGCTCGTGGGCGTACTGAACCGCTCCGGCCAGCGTGGCGACCGCCCGGGCGGCCAACCGAGGGGCCAGGGGACGCCCCTCGAGCCGTTGGGCGAGCGTCCCTCCGGGCACAAATTCGAGGACGAGGTACGGCTGGCCGTCGTGGTCGCCGACCTCGTACACGGGAACGATATTCGGATGGTTGAGGGCCGCCAGCACCGCCCCCTCGCGTTGGAAGCGGTCGAGAACCGGGCGGGATTGCTCGTCGGCGGCCAGGATCATCTTCAAGGCGACGCGACGACCGAGCCTCGTATCGGTTGCCTCGAAGACCGTGCTCATGCCGCCGACCCCGGCGCGACCGTCGATGCGATACGGCCCGACCCGGTCGGGGAAGGAACGGGTGTCCTGCCCGTCGCGGCATTCGACGAGATCCGTTCGATGGTGAAGTGCGGCCCGGAGACGATCGCCGAGCCCTTGCTCCACCGGGTCCTCCTCGACCGGGCTGGCGAGGTCAATCTCAACCAGCCATCCCCGGAGTTCGGGGTCCAGGTCGGTCCAGCGATGAAGCAAGGCCTGACACGATTCGCAGTCGTCGAGGTGCGTCTCGATCGCCTCAGCCTCGGTTTCGGAGGCTTCCCCCTGAAGGAAACCTCGGAGCGAGGCGTGACCCGGGCAATTCATGATCATGGGTGGCCAGCATCCGGAGTTCAACATTGACCGTGGCGAGCAGGGGTTTCTGAGGCGGTTCAAGCGTCCGGGTCCAGCTCACGGACCGCCTCCCGGACGAACTTCTGGACCCGCCACCGGGCGTTGTAGACGTCGCCGACGCTCAGGCCCAGTTGCCGGGCGACTTCACTGCCCGGAAGGTCTTCGAGGGCCGTCAACCGAAACGCGTCCCAGGTACTCGGTGAGACCCGTTGCCTGACCCGGTCGAACGCCTGTTCGAGGAGAACTTCCCTGGCCTGGGCCTCACAGAATCGAGCAAGATCGTCCCGAGCGGCGACCGAGGCCAGTTCCTCCAGTGCGGCACTACCGCCGGTCGCGGCCTGGCGAGAACTCCGCTCGACCACTCGGATCCAGAAGCGATAGGCAATGGTCTTCATCCAGGCCCGGAAGCTGCCGTCGGGGTCGTAGCGGAAGTCCTTGATCTGCCGGGCCACGGCGAGCAGGGTGTCCTGGGTCACGTCCTCGGCGTCGCTCGGCTGGAGGCCCCACCGCCGGCACCACCGGTAGAGCACCTTCCCGTAGCGTGCAAGGAACTCCGCCCAGGCTTCTTCAGAATGCGGATTCTCCCGAAGACGATCGAGCAGGCTTAGCGAGGTCCGGGGCTCCATCGCGGGATACTCTCTCGTCCGGACGCGACCCGGGGTAGATTGACCCCGGCCATGACCGACCAGACCCTCGGGAAGTTCGTCTTAGATGTGGCCGGTGCGACGACGCTTCAACAAACGAGGAGCCAGGCCCCGTGGGATGAGTGGAGTTGCGTCCAACCGACCCGACATGCATGTCCCTTGTTGGGAATATGTTACTTCAGCTGAGCTGTCAGGTACAGAGGGGCGATGCACCTCTCGACAACTGCCGGGCCACCGCGAGGGAAGTTCGAGGCATCCTTTGGCATTTTCCAGGACCGGATTGCCAAGGAAGCTCGACGTCCCCGGTCGAGAAGACCGGGAACGGTGGCTGAACGGGACCGAATTGCCGGCCCTCAACCAGTAATATCGGGAAATCCGGGGGTTCTGGTCACCTTCTCTGATCGAAATCACTCAATATTTCACCAGGAAGCTGACTCCTCCGGTCAACTGGCTGAAATTGCCGCCTGGGGCACCCCCGCCCCCAAAGGCCGGCTCGCCGGCGAAGTCGCCCCGAATCTCAGGACGGACCTCGAGAATCCGGTTCGGATGCCAGTTGGTCCCGAGCGTCAGGGCGAAGTATTCGGTGTCGAACCCGGTTCGGGTACCTTCGGGGTCGCTGAACCAGTCGGCTCGGAAGTTGACGTCAAACTTCGGGGCGAGGTGGTACATGAACTGAGTGTAGATGCCGTAAAAGGATCCGGTGCCGACCGGGGTGTTCCGGTCCCAGCCCATGTTGTTCTGGATCACCTGGGTCAGTTTTTCACTCCAGTTTTGCTGGAGGCGCAGCTCGACCATGGTCACGAAATCGCCATTGAGCCCCGGGGCCGCGAAGATCGCGTCCGGACCGGCGTACACCGATCCCGTCAGCCGAGTGCGTCGTTCGTCGGTCAGCCAGTAATTGACCTGACCGATGTAGCAGTACGAGTCCTCGCTCCGGAGGGTGAAGAAGGTGTTGGCCCCCATCGTCATGCCGCTCCAGACGTCGAGCCGGTCGGTGACGTGCAGGTTCGCCAGGAAGCCGGTAAAGGCTCCGTCCTGGGCGTAGAAGAACTGATAGTCGTTCGAGTAGAACGGCCGATACGGGGCGAGGAAGCCGTTATAGCCGATAATGGTGTTCATGCGGCCGATTTTAAAGTCGAGTCCGCGCTCGGTGAGGATCGGCAGGTGGAAGGAGAGGTAGAGATCGCGGAAGTCCTGGCTGAATCGAGGGTCGGGATTTCTTCCGCCAATGCCTCCCAACGGCTGACCGGTGGCCGCGTTGGCACCAGCGAAGTAGCGGACGAAGAAGCCGACGTCGAAGCGGTCCTGCCGGAGCGGGCGGTCGATGACCAGGCCGATTTCGTTGAGCAGAAACTCGTCGCCGAAGCGATTGAGCCGAGGTTGGACGCTGAGGAGGCCCGGTCGGGTGGAAGCGCCGGTGTAACCGCCCTCGACCCAGCCGAAGACGTCGATGCCGAGCGTGTCGAGCAGGCCCGCCGAACGCAGGGCGTCGCTCAGGAGGTCGACGTCAGAGACCGGATACGGACCGAGCCGGAAGAACTCGGGAGCGCCGACGATGTCCTCGGCCTGCTCGGCCGGCAACGACTGAGTCTCCAGGCCCAGACCGGCAAATGCTCCCGGCAGGGTGAGGTCGGTGAGCAGCGGTCGGGGGAGTTCATCGTAGTCGGGGAATCGAGGGGACTGGACTTCAGATCCTCCGGGCGGAGGGACGGCCCCGATCTCAGAAGAGGACACTCCATAGTCGGGCAGTGGAGGAAGGGGGATCTCCTGCGCGACCGCAACGACGGACAGGGCCGCGATCAGGCCCAGCACGACCCCCGCTCGCAAACTCGTCCTCATCGGAAATCCTTTCCGGTACACCGTGATTGCCGTTCCCGAATCGCTCATCCTGGCGAGGGGAAGGCACCCGTTCAGGTCGTGGGGAGCCGATCGGTTCATCGGACGCAGGATGACGGCGAATTCAACGAATCAAGAAATCTCGGAAAAAGGGCGGGGACACACGCGGTCTCAGGAGATCGTCTTCGCCGACGATCCGGGCGCCAACGCCTCGACCTTGAGGTCGCCTCCGTCCGGCCTGTGTTTGAATTGAGCCATTGAGCTGCAACGCGGCGGAGGCCAGTCTCTACCGGACTGCCTTTCTCAATGCGAACGGGATCGGGCCGGGAAATTTTTCTGAATGATGAGAGAGATTTTGGATCTTTGCGGCAATCCATTCAGTAGCATTGGAGGTGGGTCGACCGCTCAGTCGTGAGACTGCGTCCACCGCGTCGTCCCTCTCCTGGAGGAAATTTCGGCCATGCGATCACCGCATCTGTCTTCGCGACGCGAGTTCGTCAAGGCCGCCGGTCTGGCCTCGGGAGCCATCGGCCTTTCCCTTGCCCGTTCCGCTCGCTCCGCCCCACCGATGGCGCAGGCCCCCGACCCCGACGCCGTGCTTGCCAAGCTGCTGGAAGGAAACCAGCGGTTCATGAACGGGCAGACCTCGCTTCTGACCCGCCGACGGCCGGCAGACTTCGCCCCGCTGGCCGAGGGGCAGGCTCCAACGGCGATCATCGTCGCCTGTGCCGACTCTCGGGTTGCCCCGGAATTGATCTTCGACCAGGGGATCGGCGACCTGTTCGTCGTTCGGGTGGCCGGCAACCACGTCACCGGGGCGGGGCCGATCGTCCAGGGAAGCATCGAGTTCGCCGTTGCCGTGCTGGGTGCCCGGCTGATCGTGGTGCTCGGACACGACAAGTGCGGCGCCGTCGAAGGGGCGATCGCCCGGTCCGAGTCCGACGATCCCCTGCCCGGGTCGATCGACGCATTGGTGAAGATCATCAAGCCTGCCGTTGCCGACGCCGCGGGGAAGCCCGGCGACCGGCTCGAGAACGTCATCCGGGCGAATGTCGCGCGCTGCGTCGGCAGCCTGAAGACCTCCGGGCCGATCTTGCCCGAGTTGGTCACGTCTGGGGAATTGAAGGTCGTTGGCGGTGTGTACCAGCTGGAGTCGGGAAAGGTCGAGCTGCTCGATTGAGCCGAACGTCACACACCAAAAAGAGTTGAATTGCTCGCGTGACTGTGGGAGCTCCGTTTTGCTTCCCCTATGCGTGAGGGCGATCCGGATGTGATCGCAAGGTGCGCGGGAACCGTTGCGGAGCATTGACACGCTCCGGATTGATGACGTCCTTTTCAGTTGATTACTGTTGGGTCTTTCTCCATCCCCCGGACTGAGCAACCTTGAGTACGCTCGATCGCGAGACAATCGCCCGGTATGCCGCCGCGGTTCCGGTTCCGGTCCTGGCGGTCTTTCGGGGAATCGGCCAGGTGTTCTTTCAAGAGAACGCCCTGACGGGCCTGAGTTTTCTGCTGGGGATCGCCATCAGCTCGCCGTTGATGGCCTTCGGAGCGTTGGTGGGCTCGGTGATCGGCCTGGCGACCGCTCGGCTCTTGAAGTTCAACACCGAGGAGGTCGAGGCCGGGATCTTCGGCTTCAATCCCGCGCTGGTTGGCATCGCCACCTTCTTCTTCTTTCAACCCAATGCGTCGAGCGTTGGGCTATTGCTTGGGGGCAGTGTGGCGGCGACGCTGCTCACGAGATTCTTGCGATCGTTTGTCCCGTTCCCAACGTATACCAGTCCGTTTGTGCTGATGGCCTGGGTGCTCTTTCTGGTCGGGCCGTCGCTGGGCTCGGCCTTTGTGGAACCAGGAGCGCCGGCGGAGGCGGGCAGTCCCTTGCAGGGAGTGGCCCACGGGATTAGCCAGGTGATGTTCCAGGCGAATCTGGCCACGGCGGTGCTGTTCCTGATCGGGATCGCGTTGAACACCTGGCAGCACGGGGTCTGGGTGGTGGCGGCCTCGGCCCTGGGAGTCCTCGTGGCGAATTACCACGTCACCCCGGAGATGCGCGCCCTCGACCCGGAGCGCCTGATTCAGCGATTCCTGGCCGAGAACATCTCGCTGGGACTGTATGGCTACAATGCGACTCTGGCGGCCCTGGCCCTGTTCATCTGGCGGAGGTCGCTGATCCCGACTTTGCTGGGCATCTTGATCTCGGTCCCCCTGACCGAACTGGTGCCGATGACCGGCCTGCCGGCCCTGACGGCGCCGTTCATTCTGGCGACCTGGGCCGTCTTGATCCTCGGCTGGTTCGATGCCCGGTTCCTGCCCGAACCTATCGTCCCGGCCACCGAAACCTATGTCCGAGAGCACCCGTCCGCCGCCGAAGCCGAGGCCGACGCCATCTGATTCCCCCCTTTCCTTCCGCCGCCGGGAGCCGACCGACTCATGAATCTCTCTCCGCAAGAACGGGACAAGCTGCTGATCTTCGTGGCCGCCCAGGTGGCCCGGCAGCGCAAGGATCGCGGCTTGAAGCTGAACGTGCCCGAGGCCACCGCCCTGATCACGGCCGAGTTGATGGAGATGGCCCGCGATGGCAAGTCCGTCGCCGAGATCATGGCGGCAGGCCGGGAGATCCTCTCGCGGGACGACGTGATGGAGGGCGTTCCCGAGATGATCTCCATGATCCAGGTCGAACCGACCTTCCCCGACGGAAGCAAGCTCGTCACCGTTCACGAGCCGATCCGCTGACCGGCCGTTCCGTGTTGCCCATTTCCTGGTTGTGACGACCCTCAATCACGAGGATGATCATGGTTCCGGGTGAATACTTCTTTGACGGTGACGACCTGGAGCTCAATGCGGGCCGGCCGGTCGTGACCGTGACGGTCAACAACACCGGCGATCGGCCGGTCCAGATCGGCGCTCATTATCACTTTTTTGAGGTCAACCGCGCGCTCGTCTTCGACCGCGAGAAGGCCTACGGGATGCGGCCCGACCTTCCGAGCGGCACCTCGGTCCGGTTCGAGCCGGGCGAGGTCAAGCAGGTGAACCTCATCCCTTACGGGGGGCGCCGGGTCGTCTACGGCTTCAATGCCCTGGTGTCGGGCCGGCTTGACGACCCGTACATCAAGTCGACAAGCCTTCAACGCTTCAAGGATCAAGGGTACGGTCACTCGCCGTCCGAGTGATCTGTCGGCCGCATTTCGGGCCGATCGGCCCACTCCACTCCCGGAGACGACTTCACGATGAGCGTCCGACTTTCCCGCAAGGCCTACGCCAAGAAGTACGGCCCGACCAAGGGCGACCGCATCCGACTGGCCGACACCGAGTTGATCATCGAAATCGAGCACGACTCGACCGACTACGGCGAGGAGTCGATCTTCGGCGGCGGCAAGTCGATCCGAGACGGACAGGACCAGTGCCCGCTCGAAGAACCGATGAGCCCGCCGCACTGCGACCTGGTCATCACGAACGCCGTGATCATCGACTACTGGGGGATCGTCAAGGGGGACATCGGCATCCGGGAAGGCCGGATCGTTGCCGTTGGCAAGTCGGGCAACCCCTTGACCCAGGACGGCGTCGACCCGAGGCTCGTCATCGGCCCCGGCACCGAGATCATCGCGGCCGAGGGGAAGATCGTGGTCGCCGGCGGGGTCGATACGCACATCCACTTCATCTGCCCGCAGCAGATCGAGACGGCCCTGGCGTCGGGCATCACCACCCTGATCGGCGGCGGCACCGGTTCGGCCACCGGCACCTGGGCGACGACCTGCACCCCCGGCCCCTGGTACATCCAGCGGATGCTCCAGGCGTTCGAGGGGTTGCCGATCAACGTCGGCGTCATGGGCAAGGGGAACAGCAGCCTGGCCCTTCCCCTGGACGAGCAAATCGAGGCCGGTGCGTGTGCACTGAAGCTGCACGAGGACTGGGGGACCACCCCCGCGGTCATCGACACCAGCCTGACCGTGGCCGATCGCTACGACATTCAGATCGCCATTCATACCGATACGCTGAATGAGGCGGGCTTCCTGGAGGACTCGGTCGCCGCCATCAAAGGGCGGGCGATCCACAGCTTCCACACCGAGGGGGCCGGCGGCGGCCACGCGCCGGACATCATCGCCATCGCCGGGTTGCCCAACGTGCTGCCCGCCAGCACCAATCCGACGCGGCCGTTTACCGTCAACACAATCGACGAACATCTCGATATGTTGATGGTCTGCCACCACCTCTCGCGCGAAATCCCCGAGGACGTTGCCTTTGCCGAAAGCCGCATCCGCGCCGAGACGATTGGAGCCGAGGACATCTTTCACGATCGCGGCATCATCAGCATGACGAGTTCCGACTCGCAGGCGATGGGCCGCATCGGCGAGGCGATCGTCCGGACCTGGCAAACCGCCCACAAGATGAAGGTCCAGTACGGGGCCATGCCCGGCGACACCGCCCGCAATGACAACGAGCGCGTGAAGCGCTACGTCGCCAAGTACACGATCAACCCGGCGATCACCCACGGCATTGCCCAGCACGTCGGCAGCATCGAGGCCGGGAAGCTGGCCGACCTGGTGATCTACGAGCCGGCCTATTTCGGGGTCAAGCCATTCCTCGTCGTCAAGGGCGGTCTGATCGTCTGTGCCCAAATGGGCGACCCGAACGCGAGCATCGCCACCCCGCAGCCAGTCTACATGCGTCCTCAGTTCGCGTCGTACGGCCGGGCGCTGTCGAAGTCGTGCCTGACGTTCGTGTCGAAGGCCTCGCTCGAGCGGGGCATCGTCGATCGCTATGGCCTTCAGCGCGAGGTGGTGGCCGTCGACGGCTGCCGAACGATCGGCAAGAAGGACATGAAGCGGAACGAGGCGGCCCCGAAGATCGAGGTCGATCCGGACACCTACGAGGTCCGCGTCGATGGCGAGAAGGTCGGCAGTGAGCCCCTGGCCGAGTTGCCGATGACCCAGCGTTATTTCCTTTTCTGACGGCGTGAAAATCTAACGGCCTGAAGACGTGATGACTGACCCATGAATCTCGGCCTGCTCCAGATCGCCGACTCGGCCCTCCCGATCAGCGGCTACACCCACTCCTGGGGACTCGAAGCCTCGATCGCCAAGGGAGCGGTCCACGACGCCGAGAGTCTCGAAGGCTGGACGGCAACCTGGCTTCGCACCGTGCTTGGCCCGCTGGAGGGGGTGCTCGTCGCCTCCTCTTGCCGGGCGGTTCGGGCCGGGGGTTCGGAGACATTGCTCGAACTGAACGAAGTGGCCGAGGCGTCGATCCTCCCCCCTTCCATCCGCAACGCCAGCCGAGAGATGGGCGATCAGCTCATCACGCTCGGAGCGACCTGGGGCTGGTCTGCCGAGCGGCTGGCCGCGATCCTGAGCACCCTTCCCCATCGTCCCGAGGCATGGCACCATGCCGTGGTCTTTGGCCTGCTCGGCGCCCTGGCCGGGGGAGAGGTCCGTGAGGTGCTGGTTGCCTATCTCCACCAGGCGGCGCTCGGGGTGATCGGGGCCGGGGTCCGGGCCATTCCTGTCGGCCACACCCACGGCCAGCAGATCCTGGCCTACATCCACAACGACATCCGAGAACAGGCTGACGATCTGGTCGACCGTGGTCCCGAGACGGCCGGGTCCGGATGCCCTTTCTACGAGATCCGATGCGATGAACAAACGCGACTTTATGCCCGCATGTTCCGATCCTGATCCCTCGTCTGGTCAGGTGCGACCCTTCGATCCTGCCAGGCGCCGGTTCCGCCCCCCCGTGGTCTTCCACAACGACCCGGGGCACGACCACATGGGCCGTCCCGGCATGGCCCGGTACGCCGGGCCGACGCGGCAGGTCTTCACCCTCGGTGTTGCCGGGCCGGTCGGTTCGGGCAAGACGGCACTGGTTGAAATGCTCTGTCATGCCCTCTGGCCCGAGATCAACCTCGCGGTCATCACCAACGATATTTACACGCATGAAGATGCCGAGTTCCTCTCGCGCCGCGAGGCCCTCCCCCTGGAACGAATCGTCGGCATCCAGACCGGCGGCTGTCCGCACACCGCCATCCGAGACGACGCCAGCGCGAACCTCAGCGCCGTCGGCAACTTTCAGCGCCAGTTCCCGGGCCTTGAGCTGGTTATCGTCGAGTCGGGCGGCGACAATCTCACGGCCGTATTCTCGCGAGAGCTGGCCGATCGCTTCATTTTCGTGATCGACGTGGCCGAGGGGGACAAGATCCCTCGCAAGGGGGGGCCGGGAATTTGCAACTCCGATCTGCTCGTGATCAACAAGACCGACCTGGCGCCTTACGTGGGGGCCGATCTGGAGGTGATGCATCGGGACAGCACCCGGATGCGAGGCGAGCGGCCCTTCCTGATGACCAGCATTCGCCAGAAAGAGGGGGTCGATCAGGTGGTCTCCTGGGTCCGGGAGCAGCTCGCCGCATCGAGCGTTCCGAGCTCCTGACCCCTCCCGAATTCGTCGGCATCGAGTCTCTCGGGCACCCCGCCGCCCGCGTTGGCGGCGCCCGGATCGAATTGATCCACGACCGGGGACAGACCCGCCTCGGCCGATGCTATCAACAAATCCCAATTCGACTGATGCCCCCGTTCGCCATCGAGGACGAACCGGCCGCCCTGCTCTACCTGATCACCCTGACCGCCGGCCTGCTTGATGGCGACGCTCAGCTTATCGAGCTGCTTGCCCGGAGCGGGACCCGATCGGTCGTGACGGGCCAGGCTGCGACCCGCATCCATCCCGCCGCTGACAGTTTCTGCTCGCAACAATGGGAGGTGGCGGTCGAGGATGACTCGATTCTCGTCGTTCTACCCGGGCCGGCAATTCCGTACCGAGGCTGCCGCTACTACCAGCGAGGCCGGGTCGAGCTGGCGCCGACGGGCCGCGTCATCTGGGGAGACATCTGGCTGGCCGGTCGGTACCAACGTGGCAGCCTCTCCGAGCGGTTCGTCTTCGATCGGATCGTCCAGGACTTCGAGGTGCGCCGATCCGGCAGGCTCCTCTACCGCGACCGTTTCCGATGGGACGGGCCGTGGTCGACGTCAGATGTGACCTGGCACTTCGGGGGCGAGCTTGCCTCCGGATGCCTCTACGCCTCCGGGCCGATTCCGGAGTCGCTCCCCGAGCCGGGACCGGGCCTGCGTCAGGCCATTTTCCCGCTCGATGCCGGGGGCTGCTGCGTCCGATGGTGCGGCGAGCCGTCTCGTGTGACCGCGGCGCTCGTCCAGACGGCCCTGCAGATTGCTGCCGAGTGGACCGATGGTCCCGGCTCCCCTCCCTGGCTGCTCCAGTCGAGCGACCTGGCGCCGAATCACTGGTTCTCGACGCCGCCCGGCGGATCGTCGGGAACCTAATAGTCCTCGGCCGACGAGAGGCCGATAAGGCGTTTCTTCATCACCGCAGAAACACCACAGATCACCGCGCGTCGCGTCCTGCAGCCCCGCCCACCGCGGCCGACCGCGATCGAGCGCGCTGCTCGCAGAAGCGCCGCCAGAGTTTCTTGAAGAAGGTCACTTCGCCCGGCTCCGATCGATCGATCGCATGCCCGAGGAACTGAACGAGGAATCCGCCGTCGAACAGCAAAAACGCCAGCATGAAGACGGGGACCGACAGCAGGGTGACGTAGATCGGGATGTACAGCACCCCCAGAATGGTCGGCGGAATTGCCAGGATGTGGAGGACGAAATTGACCGGCCGACGGTGTCGGGCGATCCAGTCCTGCACGACCGGGTCCGGCGAGAGCGGCGGGCAGATCATCGGTGCAAGTCTCACAGGTGTTCACGCAACGGGGGCGGCCCAGGTCGATCACAACCCTGGCGATCGGCCACAACGCTTGGCAAAGGTCTCCAGGCGGCGATCGAGACCGGGGCGGGCGAACGACCGAAAACAGAACGTCCCGTCCGAATCTCCGATCGCGTCTCAACGACCCGACCGCATCGCTTGACGCTGGCAATGGGGCTCGGTAGCTTGAACCCCTAACGCAACGTACTGGCCAGTTGCCAGGATAGCCACTCCTCGCCCTCGCTCGCAAGCCGCTCCCCCGCCCCGAGCCGCCCTTCGTCTCGCAACGGCCCACGGCAACGGATCTCGGCGTTTGCGAGGCGAGGGCCCCGTTCCGTTCCCCGGACACTCCCTTTTCGCGAGACGAGCGAGCATCGCCCTCATGGCTTACGAAGTCACCCTCATCACTGGCGACGGTACCGGCCCCGAACTGGCCGAGGCCACCCGACGCTGCATCGACGCCACCGGCGTCAAAATCAACTGGGATGTTCAGGAGGCCGGCGTCGACGTCATGGAACGACTCGGCACCCCTGTGCCCGACAGTGTCCTCGAGTCGATCAAGCGCACCGGGGTCGCCCTGAAGGCTCCGATTACCACCCCCGTCGGCACCGGCTTCCGCTCGGTCAACGTCTACCTCCGCCAGGTGCTCGACCTGTATGCCTGCGTCCGCCCCTGCAAGATCTACGAAGGAGTTCGCACCACCTTCTCCGATCACAAGATCGATCTCGTCATCGTCCGAGAGAACACCGAAGACCTGTACGCGGGCATCGAATTCGAGCTGGACAAGCCCGAAACGGCCGAGCTGATCGGCACCATCAAGCGCCTCGGCGGCAAGTCCATCCGCCCTGATTCGGGCATCTCCATCAAGCCGATCTCCGTTGAAGGCTCGCGCCGGATCGTTCAGTATGCCTTCGACTACGCCCGCAAGAACGGCCGCAAGAAGGTCACCGCCGTCCACAAGGCCAATATCCTGAAATTCTCCGACGGTCTGTTCCTCAAGACCGCCGAGGAAGTCGCCAAGCAGAACTCCGATATCGAGTTCGACGAGCGCATTGTTGACAACATGTGCATGCAGCTTGTCCAGAAGCCCGAACTGTACGACGTGCTTGTCTTGCCGAACCTGTATGGTGACATCCTCTCCGACCTTGGCGCCGGCCTCGTCGGCGGCCTGGGCATGGCCCCCGGCATGAACGTCGGCGACAAGGGAGCCGTCTTCGAGGCGACCCACGGCTCGGCCCCCAAGTACAAGGGCTTGAACAAGGTCAACCCGGTGGCGTTGATCCTCTCCGGCAAGCTCATGCTCGACTACCTCGGCGAAACCGATGCCGGCGCCCGGCTCGAAAAGGCCGTCGCCCAGGTCATCGCCGAAGGGAAGGATGTCACCTACGACATGAAGCCCCACCGCGACGACCCCACAGCCGTCGGTACCTCCGAGATGGCCGACGCCATCATCAAGGCCATGGGCTGAGGTCTATGAGCCCTTGCTCATGACGGTCTCAGGATGAGACACTCGGGAGGCTGGGATCGTCTCGATCTCAGCCCCCCGTTCGTCTCATCGAACCCTCGGGTTGACGCATTCGCCACCCTCCTGGCGAGTCCTCGTGGAGTCCGTCCATGGACTTTGCCTCCAGGCTGGGCGGCCTCGCCGCCATCGTGGCGGGCGGCTTCATGATCCTCATGGCGATCGGCTTCACGACCCTCGGCGCAGGAGATCGTGACGATCCGCTGCCGGCCCCCTCGATCGCTCGACTGCTTCGCGATGACGAACTGGGGCCGCTCCTTTTCGGTGGCATCCTGCTCGGCCTCGCTGGCCTCTGGCTGGCCTTCCGCAAGCCCGAAGCTCTCGGCTGATCAGTCGGTCAGACGTTCGGCTCCGGCCGACTCACGGCCAGTGGACACATTGGTATATTCTCATTTTTTAATCGCTATAGCGATCATGGTTCCTCGGCGCAGGACCTGAATGGTGTCCGCCGGGTCGAACCGCTTGGCAGCCCTCAACGCGGCGATCGGGCCGTTCCGATCCCCGACCGCGACCCGGACCGAGCAAGGCCGATGGCTGACTCCAATCCCATTCCCACACCTTCCCGCCGCTTCGAGGTTGTCTTCCGGCTGATGAACCACCTGGCGACCCGATGGGCGACGCCGGGCTCGGGGCGGGTCGGCGTGTGCAGCCCGCTGGTGGGGGTGGTGTCGGGCCTGGGGGCGGTTGCCTTTTTGCTGCTGCTGGAAGCGGTGGTTCACGGGGTGCTCGGTGAGTGGATGGGCTTGCGGCCGCCGCCGACGGGAGAGGGAACGCCGCACCCGATCTCATATCCGAATACCTGGTGGCTCGTCCTGCTCATCCCCGCCCTCGGCGGCCTGATCTCCGGGCTGATGGTCTTTACCTGGGCCCCCGAGGCCGAAGGGCACGGCACCGATGCCTTGATTCGCGCCTTCCACCGCGGCGGAGGCCAGATTCGGGGCCGAGTGCCCTTGATCAAGGGGCTCTCGTCGATCATCACCATCGGCTCGGGAGGTTCGGCCGGCTCGGAGGGGCCGATCGCGCAGGTCGGTGCCGGCTTCGGGTCGTTCCTGGCTCGGTTGCTGAAGCTGACACCGGACGAGCGCCGGCTCTTGATGCTGGCCGGTGCCGCTGGGGGAATCGGGGCCATCTTCCGGGCGCCGCTGGGTGGCGCCTTGTTCGCTTGCGAAGTGCTGTACCTGACGGCGGCGATGGAGTCGGCCGCGCTCCTGCCATGCCTGGCCAGCGCGATCGTGGCCTATTCCACCTTCGCGCTGTTCATCACCCCGAGGCCGATCTTTATCGTCCCGAACCTGGAGTTTCACGGCCTGCTGGAGCTGCCCCTGTTTGCCCTGCTCGGGCTGGCCTGCGCGGGGGTTGGCTGGCTCTATGTACGGGTCTTCTATGGAATGCGCGATCATCTGTTCCGCCCCTTGCCACTGCCAAGGCACGTGAAGCCGGCCATCGGCGGGCTGTTGCTGGGGATCATGGCGCTGGCGTTTCCGCAACTGATGACCGGCGGATACGGCTGGGTGCAATGGGGAGCGATCGGCATGCCGCCCTCGCTGGTCCTGCCCGACCAGCCCGTCTTCGACCCCGGCATGGGCGTGATGCTGCTGCTGAGCCTGGCGCTGCTGAAGACGGTCGCCACCGGCCTGACGATCAGCTCCGGCGGCAGTGGGGGTGTGTTCGGTCCGTCGATCTTCATCGGCGGGATGCTCGGCGGCGCGCTGGGCCAGTTGCTTGACGCCGCGCTGCCAACCTGGGATCTGAACCCCGCCGCGTTTGCCCTGGTGGGGATGGGGGGCTTCTTCGCGGGGGTCTCCAAGGCGCCGCTGGCCTCGATCGTCCTGGTTTGCGAGATGAGCGGATCGTACAGCCTGCTCGTTCCCTTGATGCTCGTGTGCGGGCTCAATGTCGGGCTCTCCCGACGCTGGACGATCTACGAGGAGCAGGTTGCTTCGCCGGTTGACAGCCCGGCCCACCAGGGAGACTTCGTCGTCGACGTGCTGGAGCGGCTCCGGGTCGACCAGGTCCGAGTCCGCACCGAGGGCTTGGAGATCGTGCCCGAAGCCACTCCCTTCAGCCAGGTCGTGCGACGGGTGGCGGGGTCGACTGAGACGCTCTTCCCGGTCGTTGACGACGAAGGGTTGCTGACCGGCATCTTCTCCCTGCGCGATGTGCGCCTGGCCCTGTTGGGGACCGGAAACCTCGGCGCGCTGGTCGTCGCCGACGATATCGCCCGGCCTCCCATGACCGTCACCCCCGAAGACGACCTGCATACCGCCCTGAAACGGATGACCGAGCTGAACGTCGATGAGTTACCCGTCGTCCCGGCCGACGGGCCGAATCGCCTGCTCGGTCTGCTCGGCCGCAAGGATCTCGTCAGGGCCTACACCGCCCAGATCGAGGCCCTTCGGTCCCCCACCGAGCCGGCCGCAGCCTGATCGCGGATCGCTCGGCAACGTTCCATGCTCAACGAGAGGCATCGAGCACGTCGGCGAGGGCAGCCCGAAGGCGAGGCTCGGCGCCGGGGGCGACCCAGCACCATTCGTTAAGGTTGGTGTCGCCCTCCGACACGGCCTGGTCGGTGGGGATGTAGCCGGGGGCACATTCACCGTAACCGAGGGCCATGATGAACTGGTCGGGGCGAAGCTGCTGGGCGAGAATTTGGTACTCGACGTAGGACTCACCAGGGAGGAGAACGATCTGAGTCGGGCCGAAGTCGATGGCGGGCAGGTCGATCGTGCGTCCTTGCTCGTACCGCTTCTGCCAGCTCAGTCCGAGGGCGGCGAGGCACTGGCCGAAGGGCTTCGGGTCGTGTTTGAGCCGGTCGAGGAGGGCCTCGGGTGTGAAGGAACCAGTGGAGCGAGGAGGGAGGTCGAGAGAGACAGAGCGGAAGGAGACCCGTTCAAGCCGAGTTCGCTGCGTGGACTGCCAGGAGGCGACCATGGCGAGGTGGAGGCGATCGGCGAGGATGTCGCGGTATTCGGGGGAGCCGTCGTTATATTTACCGGCGGTGACGTTTCCGCTGCATCCGGACAGATACATTTGAAAAACCGTGGGATCGTCGGCCTGGCGGCGGGTGCGGGCGAGGCCGACGAAGTCGCTGGAGACGAGGCCGCGGCCGTAGGTGCTCATGGGGTGGACGGCGTAGGCGTGCAAGGCGGCGAGGGGCTGTTCGTCCTGCCAGAAACTCAGCGTGCGCAGAAGGGGGTCGATGACTCCCTCCGGCTGAGACTGAGGGTACGGATCTCGGGTCGCACTGCCTCGTGAAAAGGAGGGCGTCCCATCAGGCAGGAGGTAGCGGCGGTTGGAGGCGACCCGATCGACCGGGGCGCTTCCAAGGCCGATTGCGGTGACCGGACGGGCCAACGGGAGGCTTGCCTTCAGATCGGCGGCGACACGTTGGACGGCATGTTCATGAAATTCAGGGTCACAAATGCTTCCCCGTGCCGCATGACTGCGGAGCAGGCGCTCGGCTTCGAGGTCAACGACGGGGGCATCATGCTGATGGATGCTGTTGACGAGAACCCGTTCCGGAGTGGTGCCGGCGGCCTCGGCCAGCAGCGATCGCCAGCGGTCGAAGGCGTCGTTGCGGATCTCGCACCAATCGACGGCGACCACGACCAGGGGATGATCGGGGCCGAGCAGCACGATGCCCCGGGCGAGCAATGGGTCGCGAATTTCGGAGGCGGGCTCGACCCCACCGCCCATGCAAGGGTGGCCGAGGGGGATGGTGACGTCGGTCGAGAAGGTGGCGAGGCGGAAGCCTTGTTCTGGTTTTGCTCCGCGAGCCGATCGGGCCAGGCTGCCGGCGATCGCGGCAAGGCCACCGAGAGCGGCACGGCGAGTCATGGAATGGGATATTCTCATCACAATTTTAGATTGGCAATTTTGAGCACGTAAAGATACCCCCAACGAGACTCAGCCTAATACGCCGCCGATGGGAGTTCCGTTGCAAAGCCGCAAAGGGCGGCCGAGGGTGTCGACCAGCTCAAGCTCAGGGGCAACGCCGAGGCAGTGGTAGATGGTGGCGGCGATGTCGGCGGGGGTGACGGCATCGCGGGAGGGGTAGGCGGCCCAGCGGTCGGAGGCACCATACACGGTACCGCCGCGGATGCCGGCACCGGCGAGAACCGTGCTGAAGCAGTGGGCCCAGTGGTCTCGGCCGTCACGACCGGCCCCGGCGCCGCCGACGACGGACTGGCCGACCTTGGGGGTGCGGCCGAACTCGCCGGTCCAAACCACGAGGGTCTCGTCGAGCAGGCCGCGGGCCTCCAGGTCGTCGAGCAATGCGGAAAAGGCCTGATCGGCCGGGGGCATGAGGCGGTCTTTCAGGTCGATGAAGTTGCGGTTGTGCGTATCCCAGTAGACGCTGACATTGGTGATACCGTCGTTCTGCCAGAAAACCGTTGTCAAGGGCACACCGGCCTCGACGAGCCGGCGAGCCTGCAGGACCGCCTGGCCGTGGGCGTGCATGCCGTAGCGCTCGCGGAGGCGGGGGTCTTCCTTCGAGAGGTCGAAGGCTTGCATCGCGCGGCGGTCGGTCAACAAGGCGTGGGCACGCTCGTAGTGGGAGGACATGGCATCGACCTGAGGAGTCTGCTCCAGGTGCCGGGCCTGCTGCTCGACAAGCTGGAGGAGCCCCTGGCGAACGTCTCGTCGCGTGGGGCCAACCTCGGCGGGAAGGCGGAAGTCGCCGACGTCGTAATTGGGGAGGCTGGGGTCGTGATCAATCGAGAACGGATTCAAGGCCGGGCCGAGCCAGCCGGCTCCCTGGCCGTGGCTCTGCTCGACGAATCGAGGGGCGCCGTCGGTGCTGACGGGCATGAACTGGACATAAGGGGGCAAGGGAGAGCGGCGCTGGAAGTGGTCGAGGTGTTCGAGGACCGCTCCGTAGTGGGGCCAATCCTCGTTCATCGGGCCGCCGCCGGGCCGGGGGATCGGGTGACCGGTGAGCAGTTCGTGGGTGGCGGTGGTGTGATTCACGTCGCGGTGGTGGACGGATCGGATCACGGCGAGCTTGTCGCAGCGGGTCGCAAGGCGGGGGAAATGCTCGGAGATCATCAGGCCGGGAACGTTCGTCTCGATCGGCTTGAATTCACCGCGGACCTGCTCCGGAGCCTCGGGCTTCAGGTCCCAGGTTTCCTGCTGCGCGGGGCCTCCCCACATGAACAGAAGAATGCAGGCCTTGGCCTTGCCAAAGCTGGAGGGTGGGGCAAGCACGCCGCTCGATCGGGCCTGAGCATTCAGCAAGGTCGGCAGGTTGAGGCCCAGCAGTCCAAGCCCTCCGGCGCGGAGGAACTCGCGCCGAGAACGCTGAAGACCAGACCGGAAGGCCCCGCAGCCCTGGTTGACGCTCCGCTTCATGCAGCCCTCCCCCTGTCTTGCGTCCCCTCGTTCACCCCAACCGATCCCGCGACCCGCAGCCCTTCGGAGGGAAAATCAACAAGCATTCAACCTATCCGATCCGGCCTGGTTCGGGCAAGTCGGACCTTGGTCGAGTGCTTGACTCCGAGGCATCGTGCAGGTTGGGATGACTCGGGGCGTCTCGACTTCACAGGATCCCCTCAACTGGGGATTCCGCAAGACGCGGGGCGATCGTGTCCAAGGCAGCCGTATTGGGAGAACCGTGATGACTCGAACCTGGCAACGGGCCTGGTTGCTCGCCGCAGGACTTGGCTCCTCGATCCTCTGGTTTGCGTGCTGGGCAGCCTCGGTTGTGCCCGGGACGTCGGCCGTTACCGTTCCGTGGGCCCTGGGCAATTTGGAGGCAGTGCTGACCGGAGCGACGATCGGAGCGGCCTGGATGTGTCGATCCCATGCTTGAATCGCTCGGCCGTTTCCGCCAACAACAGGCTCGGAATCCCGGTCGATTGGCTTGCGATCGAGGTCTTCCACGCCCACGTGGCCAGGGCATTCCTCAGCGTTTATCATCGGTTCGATTCGGTAGCGGTCGAAAGTCTGGTCTTTGTGTGTGTGTGAACTGGAAGCGATTGCCATGCCCCACGTCGTCTTGCTCGGAGACTCGATCTTCGACAACGCCGCGTATGTGCCGGGAGGGCCGTCGGTCCTCGATCATCTGCAGAAGCATCTGCGCCCAAGCTGGCGGGTCACGCAGCTGGCCGTCGATGGTGCATCTACCGAGGACGTGGCCCGACAGCTCAAGGGTCTTCCCCGAGACGCGACGCATCTGGTCGTGAGCACAGGAGGCAACGATGCGCTTGGCGCTCGCTCCTGGATCCTGCACGAGCCGGCCGACTCCGTGGCCGAGGTGCTCACCGCCCTGAACGCGATCCGGGACGCGTTCCAGGCCGCTTATCGGGCCATGCTCGACCGACTTCAGTCATTGCACAAAGCCGTTACGGTCTGCACCATTTACGATGCGATCCCCGGCCTCTCCCCCGCCGAACGGGCTGGGCTGTCCGTGTTCAATGAAGTGATCCTTCGCGAGGCGTCGCGTTCCATCGTCTCGGTGATCGACCTCCGCCTGGCGTGCAACGACCCCGACGACTTTTCAACGCTCTCCCCGATCGAGCCTTCCGCCTTCGGAGGCGGTAAAATCGCCCGCCTGATCCGTCGGGTCGTGGCCGAGCAAGACGTCTCAAACCTCGCCGCCCGGATTTACCGCTGATCTCGTCTTCCTCCCCGACCAAAAGGACCGTCCACGGATGGATCGCATCGCCTTTCACCGACTCATCCGGGGCGAAACGCTTGGCCCCCGAGCTGCGATGGCAAGGGCGGCGCTCCGGGTCGCCTCCGCGGGCTACCGCATCGGAATCACGTCCCGGAACGCTCGGTTTGATCGCGGCCGGGGGGTGGAACGGGCCGAGGTGCCGGTCGTCTCGATCGGTAACATCACCGTCGGCGGCACCGGCAAGACGCCGATGGTCGAATACGCCTGTCGACACTTCCGCAGGCTCGGCCTCCGCGTCGCCATCCTCAGCCGAGGCTACGGCGCGACCGAGGGTCTCAACGATGAGGGGCTCGTCCTCGACGCCAACCTGCCCGACGTCCCCCACTTTCAGGACCCCGACCGCGTCTCCCTGGCCCGGATCGCCGTGGAGGAGTGTGAATCCCAGGTCCTCGTCCTCGACGACGGCTTCCAGCACCGTCGGCTCGCCCGAGATCTCGACATCGTCCTGATCGACGCCCTCGACCCGTTCGGCCTCGGCCATCTGCTCCCCCGCGGCCTGCTCCGCGAGCCGATCCGCTCCCTCCGTCGCGCCGGGGTCGTGGTGCTTTCGCGGGCCGACCTTGTTTCCCCCGACGATCGCCGCGCGATTCGGGCCGAGGCCGAACGCCACGCCGGGCCCCTGCCCTGGGCCGAGGCGCGTCACGCGCCCCGCGACCTGATCGACGATGCCGGCCAGGCGTTTCTGCTCGATCTTGCCCGATCCGGCCCGGTCGTCGCCTTCTGCGGGCTCGGGAATCCGGAAGGGTTTCGCCGCACCGTCCTTGGCCTCGGGGCGAACCTCGTCGCCTTCCGGACCTTCCCCGACCATCATCCGTACGATCGCTCGGATGTCGATTCCCTAATTTCCTGGGCTCGCGAGCATCAGGCCAGCCTGGCCTTGACCACGCAGAAAGATTCGGTCAAGCTTCGTCTCGATCATCTGGGGCCTGTTCCCCTGCGCGCGGTTCGGATCGGTCTGGAGCTGCTCGACGGGGCCGACCTCCTCGACGCCTCGCTCGATCGGATCGCCGCGAAGGCTCCTCTCGACCCGGGGCCCTGACGCTCGTCCGTCGCCTCCTCCCCCTCCGACTTCGGGAAAGGATTCCCCGATGCGGATCGTCGTCTTCTGCCCGAACCTCGTCGGCGACACCGTTATGGCCACGCCGACCCTGAGAGCCCTCCGCCAGGGGTTCCCGACCGCCCGGATCTCCGGAATGATCAAGCCGAACGTCGCCCCGACGCTCGATGGCGCTCCCTGGCTCGACGACCTCATCCCCTTTCACCCCAAATCAGCCGACCCCGACCAACGGATGCCCGGTGTCATTTCCCGGTTGCGTGACGAGCGGTACGACCTCGCCATCTTGCTGCCGAACTCGATCCGATCGGCCCTCATGGCCTGGCTCGGAGGCGTCGAGCGCCGGGTCGGCTACGCTCGGGGCGGTCGCGGCCTCCTGCTGACCGACCACCTCCACGCCCCCCGCGATCCTCGGGGCCGTTTCTCCCCCGTGCCGATCGTCGAGTATTACCTCGCCCTCGCTCGTCACTTGCACTGCCCGGTCGATTCGCTTGCCTGCGAGCTGTTCACGACCGCCGACGACGAGCAGGCCGCCGACCTTGCCTGGCAGCGGCTCGGCCTGCTCGGCGATCGGCCGGTCGTCTGCCTGAACACGGGAGGCGCTTTCGGCCCGGCGAAGAACTGGCCCGACGCCCACTTCGCCACCCTCGCCCGTCGTCTGGTGAGCGAGCTTGGGGTGAAGGTGCTTGTCGTCTGCGGTCCTGCCGAACGGGCCTCGGCTCGGGCAATCGTTGCTGGGGCCTCGCATCCCGACGTGGTCAGCCTGGCCGAGGAACCGGTGAGCATCGGCCTGACCAAGGCCAGTGTTCGCCGATCGGCCCTGCTCGTCACCACCGACTCCGGCCCCCGCCACTTCGCCGCTGGCTTCGGTGTGCCGGTCGTCAGCCTTTTCGGCCCAACCCACATTGCCTGGACACGCACCTATCACCCCCTGGCCATCCACCTGCAACAGCCTGTGCCTTGCGGGCCGTGCCAGAAACCCGTCTGCCCGCTCGGCCACCACCGATGCATGACCGAACTGCACCCCGATGCCGTCTTCGAGGCCAGCCGACGCCTCCTCTCCCGGCCGTCCTCCCGCCGAGCGGCCTGACGAAGTCCCAGGAGCAACCCCCATGTCCACCTGGCTCGTCACCGGAGGCTCCGGATTTCTTGGCCATCATCTGTTGAATCGGATGGTCTGTTCCGATCTCGGGATCACTCGGCTAATCGCCCTCGGCCGTCGGCCCCCTGAGGGCTGGCCCGCCGACGCCTTCCTCCGCGCCGACCTCAACGACCCCGCCAGCCTCTCCCGAGCCCTCGCCACCGTACGACCGAGGGTCGTTCTCCACCTCGCCGGCCTAACTCCTCCGGCCGACGAGGCGACCTTGCACCGCGTCAATGCGGGCGGGACCCTGGCCTTGCTGCGGGCCTTACAGGCGATCGGCCGGCCTTGCCGGATCGTCAGCGCCGGATCAGCTGCCGAGCTGGGTCCTGTCCCCGAAGCCTTGCTTCCCGCCAACGAGACGATCCCCTGCCGACCCGATTCCCCCTACGGCCTGAGCAAGTGGTTCGCCTCCCAGGCCACCGTCGCCAGCCCCAGGCCGATTGAGGGAATCGCCGCCCGCATCTTCAACCCGATCGGCCCGGGCATGCCGTCCTCCCAGGCCTTCGGCCGCTTCGCCGCGCAGCTTGCCGCGCCGAGCCCCGACCCGCTCTCCCTTCAGACCGGAAACCTCGACGCCCGCCGCGACCTGATCGACGCCCGAGACGTGGCCGACGCCCTGATTGCGCTGGCCCTCCGTGGTCATCCGGGACGGGTCTATCACGTCGGGACCGGCTCCTCGCACCGCATCGGCGACGGTCTTCACCGCCTCATCGCCCTGAGCGGCCGTCGCGTGGTCGTCTCCTCCGACCCGAACCCCGGCCCCGGCCCGGTCGACTCCCGCGCCTGCATTGCCGCCATCAGGCGAGACACCGGCTGGTCTCCTCGCATCCCGATCGACGAGAGCCTGGCCGACCTCTGGAACTCGGTTCGCCCCCGATCCCTCCGGCCCGATGCTCCTCACCCCCCGCCGTCTCCCAACCATCGCTCCGAATCGACGCCGATCGCCTGCCACCCATCGACCGACTGACCTTGACCGTTCTCGCAAACCCTCCGACAATCCCGGCCAACGGTCCAGGGAGCGGACCGCGCTCTTGATCCGATGTTGTCCAAGGAGGGCGACGCGGTGATCCCCCGCCATCGACCGCTGATCGCCATACTCGTGCTCACCGCCTGCCTGCACGTCGTGGGGATGATCCGCACCCCCCTCCCCTCGCAGGATGGCCTGAAATTCATCCGGATCGCCCGCGAGTTCGGCGAGCAGCCCTGGGCCGACGTCGTCCGCAACGCCGACCAGCACCCGCTCTATCCCGCCCTGATCGCCGCCTTGCATCCGTTCATCGCCCCGAGGATCGCCGACACCCCCGACTCGTGGCGGATCGCTGCGCAAGGGGTCTCGATGCTGGCGATGCTTGCCGCCATCCCCCCCTTCTTTTTCCTGGCCCGTCGTTGCGTCGGACGGCAATCGGCCGTGCTCGCCACCGTGCTGTTCCCGATCCTCCCGCTGTTTGCCGAACTCGGCCACGAAACGCTCAGCGATGCGACCGCGCTGGCGTTTGCCGTCGGTGCCCTCGCCTTTGGAACACAAGCACTGACCACCGGAGATTCCCGAGCAGCGATCGCGAGCGGCCTCTGCGCTGGCCTCGGCTACCTCGCCCGCCCCGAGGTCGCCGCAGTCCTCCTCGCTCTCCTCGCGGCCGGCGCCCTGTCCTGGATTGCTCCCTTCCGAACCCTTTTGCGCACCGCGTTCGACCGCCACTTACCCCTTCTGGCTCCGAAACACTCCGTTCACCCCGGCCCTCTCCCCGCTCTCGGAGAGACTGCGGCGGCCATTCGTCAACCCTCGCCATCGCTCGCGAGGGAGCGGGTGGCCGAACGCCGGGTGAGGGGGTCCTCCGTTTCCGGCGTGCTTGCGGAACGGAGTCGAAGTCTTCCGCGAACGCTGCTCGCAATCACCGGATTCCTGCTGCCGTTTCTGGTCCTGCTCGGTGCGTATGCCTCCATCAAGGGAACCGTCTCCGAGAAGCTCTCGCTCCGCTTCGCCACGGGTTTGGGAAACGGCACCGGTGTTTCGCGCACAGTGCCACTCTGGGTCCCTCCGGGACTTGACGACCCACGCTGGGACTTCGCCCCGAAGGAAGAATCGAACGCCCCCGGCCGACTCTCCCTCATCCCCGCCTCGGTCCTCGTGGCCCGTCGCGCCACCGAGGCAACCGCCTGGCTCCTCGTTCCCCTGGCCTGCTGGGGAGCCTGGCACCATCGCGGCCCCCGCCGATCGCGTCCGGCCCGCCAATCACTTGGTTTGCTCGCATTCGGCTTCCTGGCCATCCTGATCCGACACACGATGACCACCGGGTACCTGTCCGATCGCCACTGCGCTCTGCTCGTGGTGGCCATTGTCCCGTGGTCGGCCGTTGGGCTGCTCGATCTGGCCCGACGATGGGCCGATCGTCGCGCACTCGTTCCCGCACGTCGGCAACGCTTGGCAAGACTGGCCCTTGTCATGCTCCTCGTGGGTGTTGCGGCCCTTCAGCTCAAGCCCGGGCACGCGAGCCGATGGGGCTATCAGCAGGCCGGACAGTGGCTCGCCCAGCGAGCCGGACCGGGCGACGCCGTGCTCGATACCCGAGGCTGGGCCGCCTTTGTTTCCAATCTGCGATCGTACGGCCCATGGCACATTCGCCAGGCGTTGACCGACGAAAAGCTTGCGTATGTCGTCATTTCTGAGGACGAGCTCACCGCCAGAAGCCGCCGCGCCGAGACGCTCGCCGCCCTGCTCGACTATGCCGCCGAACCGGTCGCCGCCTTCCCCGAACGGCAAGGGGACGACACCATCGGCGTTCGAGTTTACCGCTACGCTCGGCCCGAGTCGTGGGAGGGAATCCTTCGATGAGTCCACCGCAAGCCACTCCCTCCGACTCCCTGCTTCATCGCCTGACGCGAGGCACCCGCTGGGCCTGGCGATCGCCGAGCCACGGCGACCGCTTGCCGCCCGACCTCGACGCGATCGTGATGCAGATCCAGTCCGACGACCGGCTCCACGCCAAGCAAGGCCGCTCGACCTGTCGCGTCCGGTTCGATGCCCCCAGCGGCCCACTCACCGTCTACCTGAAGCGGCATTACCAGCTTCCCTGGCCGACCCGAATCGCCGCTCTCATGCATCCCAACGGCCGCCACTCTCCCGCCGGGGCCGAGTGGCGCCACCTGCACCGAGGGCGAGAACTGGGCCTCCTCGTTCCCAATCCCGTCGCCGCGGGCGAATCGATTGGGCCCTGGGGACGCGTGCAAAGTTACTTGATGGTTGAGGAACTGACCGGCTTCCTTCCCCTTCACGAAGCCATCCCCGTCCTGAAGGATCGCCTTGATCCCTCGGCCTTCGCCACCTGGAAACGACGGCTCATCAGCGGCATGGCCGAACTGACCGCGCGTCTTCACCAGGCCCGCACGTTCCACAAAGATCTGTATCTTTGCCATTATTACGTTGACATTGAGCGAAGCGATTCCCCCCTCTACCTCATCGACCTCCACCGCCTTGCCTCTCACTCCTTATCGAGCTTCTGGTGGCGTTGGAAAGATCTGGCGCAACTGCTCTTTTCCACCTTCGACGTTGAGGGGATCGACGACCGCGACCGGCTTCGCTTCTGGCTCCGCTATCGCCAAAGGATGAATCTGCGTTGGCCCGAACTCGACGCTCGCGTTATCCAGGCTCGGGCCGATCGCTATCACGCGCACAATCTCAAGAAGGTTCGCGGTGGCTAACCCCTCAGAACGTGCGACCGATTCGGACCACCGCCTCGGGAGGCCCTCGATGCATCTTGCGATCACCTTTCAGCGCGTCGATCCGTCAAAGGGAGGCGCCGAGACCTACGTTGCCGATCTCTGCCGACGCCTCGTCGAGCGCGGCCACCGCGTTGACCTTTACACCGCTTCCTGTGCCGACGGAGCCGTGCCTCCCGAGGTCCGGATCGTTCCCGTTGCCGCCCATGGTCCGACCCGTTGGGCTCGCATGCTCCGCTTCGCCCGCAACTCCGAAACCGCGCTCCAACAGGCAACGTTCGATTGCTCGGTCGGATTCATCAACACCTGGCATCACGACGTGATTATTCCTCAGGGGGGCATCCATCCTGCCAGCCTCGACCACAACGCCAGACGCTTCCCCGAAGGCTGGAGACGCATCCTTTACCGCCTCAGCAAGCGAGCAAACCCGAAGGACTGGCTCTACCGATCCATCGAGCGCCGCCAGTACGACCCCCAACGCTCGGCTCGGGTGGTTGCCGTCAGCCGTTTCGTCCAAGGGCATCTTGAGCGGCAATACCACGTTCCGGCCGATCGCATCCGTGTCATTCCCAACGCGATCGATGCCTCCCGGCTCCAGGTGGACAACCCCCAGGCGGCTCGCACGGCATTCCGGTCTCGGCTCGGTCTGGCCGACGATGCCCTCATCGCCCTTTTTGTGGCACACAACTTCCGCCTCAAGGGGCTCGATCCCTTGCTCGACGCCCTTCGGCTTCGGCTCGATCGCCAACCCAGCGCCCGCCCCGTTCACCTGGCCGTCTGCGGCGGTGGCAAGCTCGCCCCGTACCGTCGCAAAGTCGCATCGATGGGCTTGCAACACACGGTCCACCTCATCGGCTTCGAACGCGACATCCGAGAGGCCTTTCACGGCTCAGATGCCTTCGTCCTGCCCAGTTATTACGATCCCTGCTCCCTCGTTGTCTTCGAGGCCCTCGCCTGCGGCCTGCCGGTCATCACCACCGCCACCAACGGCGCAGGAGAGGTCATCACCCCGGGCGTCGAGGGGTTCGTCATCCCCCGAGCCGACGACTTACCCACCCTCGCCGACAGCCTTGATGCCCTCTGCGACGACGATCACCGTCGAACCATGGCGCGGGAGGCGACCCGGCTGGGCCAGGCCCAATCATTTGATGTTCATCTCAATCGCTTGATCGCGCTCTTTGAAGACGTGGCCGCCGAGCGCTCCACCGCTCGCGCAACGCAACGGCCGACCCGTCTCCGACCCACCGCCGCCGCCTGAGATCACCCAGGCCCGGCCGTTCCCTTGACGGAGGATTCCCAAGGATGCAGGCAATCGTTCTGGCAGGTGGAAAGGGGACCCGGCTCCGGCCGTTCACGCATGTCTTCCCGAAGCCGCTCATGCCGCTGGGAGAAGCCGAGCCCATGCCGATCCTGGAGGTCGTCCTCCGTCAGCTCGCGCGGCACGGCTTCCATGATGTCACCATCATCACCGGATATCTCACGGAGCTGATCGAAGCCTTCTGCGGCAACGGTCGCCGATTCGGCACCTCCATCGACTATCAGCGCGAAGTCACTCCCCTCGGCACTGCGGGCGGCCTGGTGATGGTCGATCGGCCGAAGGAGCCCGTCCTCGTCCTCAACGGCGACATCCTCACCACCCTCGACTTTTCGGCAATGGCCAGCTTCCACCGCGCTCAGGGGGCCAAGGCGACAATCGCCTCCTTCCCTCGCACGGTGCGTATTGATTTCGGCGTCCTCGAATTTGCCAACGATCCGCACGTACTGGCCGGATACCGCGAGAAACCTGAATTCTCATTTCAGGTGAGCATGGGTCTTTATATGCTCGACCCCGTGGCCTGGGATTTCCTCGCCCCCGGCCGCGAACTGACGATGCCCGACCTACTGGAACAGATGCGTGCCGCCGGCCACCCTGTCCACTGCTTTCGCCAGGACTGCACCTGGCTCGACATCGGCCGGCACGACGACTACGCCGCCGCCAATGAGATGTTCGAGGCCCGCCGCACCGAGTTCCTCGGCCTTCCCGACCGACCCCGGCTCAAAATCGGATGACCCCGACGATGACCCTTGCCCTCTCGTCCCTTGCCGTCGTTCTGGCCTACCTCATCGGCTCGATCCCTTTCGGCTACCTCGTGGCGAAGGGGGTGAAGGGGATCGACATTCGCACGGTCGGCTCAGGGAATGTTGGGGCTACCAACGTCGGTCGCATTCTTGGATTCCGCTATTTTGTCCTGGTCATGACACTCGACCTGCTCAAAGGGCTCGGGCCGACGCTCGGCTTCCCCTTGCTCGTCGAGGCGATCACCGGCCAGGCGGTTCCCGTGCTGGCGGTTCCCGTGGCCCTGGCTGCGATCCTCGGCCATAACTTCTCCGCCTTCCTCCGCCTTCGAGGGGGCAAAGGGGTCGCCACCAGTCTCGGCGCGGTCATCGCCCTTGACCCTACGGCCGCCCTTGCCGCGGCGGTCGCCTTCGTGATCGTCCTGGTCATCACTCGATACGTGTCGATGTCGTCGATCCTCGGTGGAACGGTTTTTGTGATCGTCCACTTTGCGTCGGTCACGACGCCGATCTCGACCTCCGACGTTCCTCTCGCACTCCTGATCGTGGTGCTTTATCTCATGTTGATCTACCGCCATCGATCGAATCTCGCTCGCATCCGCGCCGGCACCGAGTCGAAGGTCAGCTTCGGCAAGGGGAAATCGAAGGGCACGGAAACCGACCCGACCCGTCGCGACGGCCGCGCCTGGCCGATCGTTCTGGCCATCGTCGTCCTGCTTGGCGGGGCCACGCTGGGGGCCTCGACCCTGCTCGACGCCGACCGCCGTGCCCCGACGCTTCGCCTCGGCTCGGCCGAACTGACCGAGGTCGCCCGCTTCCGCACCGGTCATCAACGCGCCGGTGCGCTTACGTTTGCCGATGAGGGCCGCCTGCTCGTGGTCGCCTGCCCCCGCTACAATCGCCTCGTCCTGTTCCAGGTCGACGAGGATGACCACGTTTCCATGTCTCATGACCTCCTCCTTCACGGCCGCCCTGTGGCCGTTCAGGAACAGGGGGATCGCCTGTTCGTGCTCCAACGTCCCACGGCCGACGACCGCCATCTGGAGGCCGGATACTGGGAAGCCTTCTCGCACGATGGCGAGCCGCTCGGCTCGAAATTCCGAGTCGGCTGGGACCCGGACGACTTCGCCTTCAGTCCCGACGGCCGCCTTGCGTATGTCATCACCTCCGGTCGATCCGAAGGCGGAGACGAGAGCAAGCCCGCGCCGGCCCTCGTGGTCGTTTCGGTCGGCGATTCCACCGAAGACCATGAGATTGTTGCTCAACTCGAATTCCTTGAATCCGACGACGACCCCGAACGGATCATTCTTTCGGACACCGGCCGGTTTGCTGCCGTTGTCCTGGCCCGGTCGCAAACCATCGCCTGCGTCGATCTCTCCGACCCGTCCGCCCCCGTCGTGACCGGTCGCGTTCCGCTGGCCGCCCGAGAAGTTCCTTACCTCTCGGCAACCCCCCTCGACGGCGATGAAATTCTCATGCCCGTGGACTCGAACCGAGACTCGTTGCTCATTCCCGAGCCTCCCGGCACCGAAGGCCCGCTGCTCGTGACCACCTTGCCCTTTGGCTCGGCCCTGGAGCTGGTCCACGGTCGCAACCGCCGAGCGGTCGGTCAGCTGCCGCTGCGAGGCCCGCTGAACTTCGGCACGATTATCCCGATCGGCCTGGCCTACAGTCCCGATCGAGGCTTGCTGGCCATCTCCGACCGTTCCGGAGGCGTCCGCCTCGTCGCCTTCCGCGAGCTTGAGACCGCGGCGCTCGCCTCGTCGGCGACCCTCGATTCCGAGCCTTCCGCCCGCTGAGGTGACCCGAACTCCCTGTCGCCGGTACCCATCGCGGTCCTCTCCGACTACACTGGAAGGGAGACAAGACGCAGGGAGTTCGCATGCGGGGATCACGTCCAATGCCCCGCGACCTGAGAGGATCACCCATGCGGGACGACTGGCCCGGGACGCTCGACGACCCCGGAGGCGATGCGCTCCGGGGTCGAACCCGCCGACCCCCTCCCCGGTTCTGCCCCGGATGTGCGAAGCCGAAACGGGCAAACCATTCCGACCTCTGCCCCGAGTGCGGCGACCGCCTCCTGATCCAGGGCTATTGCACCGTCTGCGAATCCTACTGGCCGCTTCCCGCCGAGTCCCTTTGCCCGAAGCACGACCTCCCGCTCGCTCCCGAACCTCCCGAGCCCTTGCTGACGTTCGCTGACTCGCAAACGATTGATTGGGTGACGGTTGGCTCCTTCCCCCTTCCCTTCCAGGCCGAGGCCGCTCGGCTCCGGCTCGATGCCGAGGCCATTCCCACCCTGATCGACGGCCACCGCATGGCTACCCACGGCTACCACCTCGTCTCCGGCGGCATCCGCCTTCAGGTCCCTCGCTCCCTGGCTCAAGACGCCCGCATCATCCTCTCGCAAACCTGGTCGGTCCCCTCCGATGACGACGAGGACGACGACGACCTCGACTGGGACGACCCTCCCCGCTCGTCCGGATTCCGCTCCGACGCCCCCGATTGGCGCTCGACCCTGGTCTTTTGGGGAGTCGTTCTTTCGCTCCTCGTCGTCCTCGGCGGGCTCATCGGCCTGATCCGCGCCTGAGGACAATCGGCTCGGTTCTCTCCACTCCTCGGCTCTTCAATCGGATGGGACCTGGCGACATCGTTCCTTCGACGGCACACCTTTGACACAAAACACAAAACTTGATGAATTAAATCAACGCATCCAGTTCCGGAACACTCCCAAGCTCAATAAGCTGATCGGTTTTCCAAAAATATCCTTGACATTGATTTTGTTGACCTTGATGGTAATTCCCTTCAGGCAAAACGGGTCATCGGTCTGTCACTGATTTTCCAGGCTCGACGACGCTTTTCCTTGCGCACGAGGAGCGCCGTCTCGTCGAAAAATGGAACAGACCGTGGTTGTGACGCCTTAATCGAACACCATCTGCTGTGATCAGTCGAACGACCACCGAGAACATTCCATGTGGACGCGCGTCGCCAGTTCAGTTGGACGGAGTCTGTCCAGTGGCAATCGTCTGTCTCACGGTCCGCAATCCAGGGCCCTCCGAGATCGAAACCGCCATCGCCTCCTCTGCCGCCTGGAACACCTGGAAGAGCGAACCTTGCTGAGTACCATCTCAGAAAGCGGCGGCGTGGGTGGAACCTCAAAAACGCTCACTCTCCCCAGCTCACTGAACCTGGTGGAGTTCTCTTGGGAAAACTACTCGATCCCGGACGAGTTCCAGATCTTGCACGGAAGTCAGCGCATCGCTGGCAATGTCGGCCTGCAGAGTGGCGGCGCGAGCGGGAGGACGGTTGTTGCCGCTCGCAGCTCGAACGACCAGCTTAGCATCAAGGTCACTGCCCCCCGGGAGGGAACGGCCTGGGATTTTACCGTTCAGGTCATGCCGGTTGAGCTCAAGGTGGACGCCAAACTTGGGGATGTCACCAAGGTGAGCATCGACTGGCTGTTCCGCACCACCACCGGTCAGACACTCGACTCCGTCGGGCTCGATCCGACCACCTTCCAGTTCGTGAGCACGACGAATGCGAGGGGCAAGGTCGCCCAGGTCGACAACTGGCAGGACGAACTCAAGCGGGGAGTCTTCTACTTCGTCCCGACCGTTTCCGGCACTCCGCTGCCTTACGGTCAGTCCCACACCAACGACGCCGGACTCGGTACCAGCGAATTGTACATCCGAGGGACGATCACCGACCCCAGCGATTCTTCGGTCTCCTCGCGTGAGATCGAAATCCCCGTGGTGTTCAACGTGACCGCTGGCTTTTCCACGTCGTTCCCAGACCCGGAGCTCAGACAGACAATCCCGGCTGTCGATGGCGCGGGGACAACCAGGCTCGACATCTTCCGCCAGCAACAGCGGCTGGCCTACCTGGGCTACCCCGGAGGATCGGCCGGCAATCCTCTCATCGTCGATGGCAACTCCGGGGGCAACACGGAGTGGGCGAAAAAGCTCTACAGCATCGTGCTCGACCCGAAAATCACGGGACGGGGGAACGTGCAGAATCCGGCCTCCGGGACGCAATACTTCAAGTCTCATATCAACTCTGCCAACGCCCCCTTTTGGCGCGATCTGCGAGGCATCCCAGGCCTTACGTTCCCACCGGGGCAAAACCAATCCCAGCGATTTTATGGCTCAGACATCGCCGCAAACATGATCGTCGCCGCCCAGGGCAATCCTGCTCGCCCGTTGATCTCCAACGGCGTGGCGCAAAAGTCTGGCGTGGGGAGTCCCAGCAAATCGCACGACGGTGGTCGAGGCGTCGACCTCCTGCCCTGGTATGGCCAGGGGCGATACTTTTTCGAGGATCAGCAAGGTCTCGTGCTTGCGAGCAGCTCAGGTGGAGGTGGGTTCATCTACAAAAACGCAAGCGGCCAGTGGCAAGGGGGTGGTCAGTTTGGCAACCCAACTCACGTCAATAATGGTCTTCAATCAACATTTCTCGTGAGCCAATCTTCGGGAGCACTTGTCAGTTCTTTAGAAAACGCTGGTCTGCTGAGTTACCGGCAGGAGCGACACGTCATCGAGGGGCTGCTTCAAGCGTTCCTCAACGCGGGCGCACCGCGGATCCTCTACAACGACCCGCGGTTCTTCACGCCCACTGGTCCCATCATTTACAACGCTTCGGGCGCTGTGAATCACGCCAATCACGTCCACATCGACGTTCCCGGCCTGGTGTCCGGGAACATCCCGTTGGCAACTCAGAGCCTTTCCATCCTGGCATCCGGCAATTTCGCCGGTCTTGCGTCCTCTCAACTCTTGAGCGTACCCAGCTTGAGTACCGCCATCGACCTCGGTCGTCTGGAAGCAACCCAAACCGTCTCCGGGACGCTTGACGTCGGAGAACCAGAACGGTTCTATCGTTTCCAGATCGGAGACGTCGGAGAGTATGGCGCGACCTTCGACACACTCCGCGACCTGTCCGTGATGATCAATGGTCTCTCCGACGACGCCGACCTTGAACTCATCGTCGACCCGAACGACGACGGCGAGGGTTGGGTGCTGTTCAGCTCCGAAACCGCCGGGACCGCGGCCGAGGTGATCGACGCACCGGAACTGGGCAGCGGCGTGTATTACGTCCGGGTGTTCCAGAAGGCCGGCGACACAGACTTCAACCTGACACTCTCCCTTGCCCCGCTTCCCGTCCCGTCCGACACCGCGGGCGAGACCGTCGCCACCGCGGCCGACCTCGGCCCGCTCAACGGTACCGTAAGCCGTTCCGACTTCGTCGGTGAAGTGGACCCAGAGGATCTCTACACGTTCGAGTTGACGGCCGTCAGCGAACTGGTCGTGACCCTCGACGGCCTGGACCAGGGAGACCTGGCCCTGGCACTTGGACGGGACACCAATGGAGACGGCATCCTCAGCCCCGACGAGGTCATCGCCTCCTCCGACGAGGAGGCGAACGCCGCCGAGTCGATCCATCGAAGGTGGCTTCCGGCCGGAAACTACCTATTGCAGGTTCTCCGCATGAGCGGAAACTCAGACTACATGCTGCAGGCCACCGCGACGCCGTCGTCGGTACCCGTGGACCAGGCCGGTAACTCAATCGCCACCGCGTTCGACCTTGGACCCTTGTCAGCGCCGATCAGTCTCAGCGGCTTCGTCGGCGAGATCGACCCGGTCGACCTCTACAAGTTCACCGTCTCCACCAGAACCGGTTTACGGATCGACCTGACCGGCCTCTCCGCCGACGCGGATCTCTGGCTCTTCAACGCAACCAATGGCGATGTTTCTTTCGGTCCGGAAGCGGTGCTGGCTCGCTCCACAAATCCGGGGGACAGCGATGAGTCGATCACGCTGACAGGCCTGGCGCCGGGAACTTACGTCCTCCGTGTGAACCAGTTCGAGGGAGACACGGATTACGACCTTTCGATCACGCCGCAAGCCGTCAGCGGTGCCGATCTGGTCGTCACGAGGACGGACTCCCCCCTTCCCGCTGACCTTGGGAGCCAGTACACCTACTCCCTCCGGGTCACGAACAACGGCCCCGACACTGCGACCAATGTGAGGCTCACCGAAACGATTCCGTCCGGGCTGAGCCGAGTCCGGGTGACGCTGTCAATCCCCGGGGGTTTCATCCAGAACATCCCCGGCGGCTTCGTGGGTAACATCCCCAGTCTGGCCCCGGGCGAGAGCGTCAGCATTGACGTGACCGTCCAGTCCTTCATCGCCGGGTTGCTGCCGTCAACGACGACGGTGACCTCGGACACTCCCGACTTCGACCTGTCGAACAACAGTCTCATCGAGCTCAAGCGCGTCAACACCATTACCTCGCCACCGGCCGATCTTGAGCTCAGCCAGGTCGTTAGCAACCTCAACCCGGACCTCGGCGACCCAATCACCATCACCCTGAGTCTGACCAACAAGGGCCCGGGCACCGCCACGGACATCCAGATCCGGAACCTGCTCCCTGCCGGCCTGGAATTCGTCAACTCCAGTACAGTTCCGGGCTCTTCCTTCGACCCTTCCTCGGGAATCTGGATCGTCGGAAACATGCAGCCCAACGAAACCCTTCAACTGCAGATCACCGCCAAGGTACAGGCGGCTCAGACCTTGACCAACACGGCCGAGGTGATCGCTGTGGCCGAAAACGACCCGGACCTGGCGAACAACGTAACCACGATCTCGCTGCAGGTTGGCCCGATCGTGACGATGGGCCCGCAGATTACCGGGCTGCAACGTTTCGGTTACGCCCAATCCCAGACGACCTTTGTCCTCTCCTTCGATCAGGAAATGGCTGCAGATCACGCGACGGATCTCGGCAATTATCGACTGGTTGATGCGGGTCGAGACGGCCGATTCGCGACCAGGGACGATCGGACCATTCTCCTCCGATCCGCCGAGTACAACCCCTCGGAACGAACGGTCACCCTGTTCCCGACACGACGCATCTCCCCCCACCGGCAGCTCCTACTCATCGTCAACGGCACCACCGACTCGGGGTTGACCGATCTCGCGAACAACCGGCTCGCAGGCAACGGCGACGGCCAGCCTGGAAGCGATTACACGGGGGTGATCCGCGGGTTCGTGGGGGCTCCCTATCAGACCCGAAACGCTCCTTCGACCGACGCCATGCGACACTTCATCTGGGGTTTCTCCCAGGACCACCCGATCGTCCCTCGCAATCTCATTCGACACCCCAACTTCACCATCGACGACCTTCGACAGCTCCGCCTGCAACGACGCCCCCTGCCCCTCACGTTCCTTCAGACACAACGACCCGCATTCTTGAAATAACACGCAATTGTTCGTGCGAACTGCCAAGCAGTCGGCGAGGGTGGCCAACGACGAGAGCGGCTGCCCCACACACGAGCGGCATGTCCGGAAACAGGGACCAGCTCCGAGCCCATGAGCCGGCTTCCCCCGTTTCCGGCAGTGCCAATTCCCTCCGAGGACTCCGGGACAAGAGATCCCAGAGTTCCGGGTGTCCCTCCTTGACAAGGTTTCCTTCCTGAATCGCAACGATTTCAATCAGGGGACCATATCGGCAACGGTTTCTCCACTCTATCGCAGAACAAAGAAAACGACAAAATGTTTTCATGCGCATTAGTTCTGTTATAATTTTAATCTTGTTCTCATTACGTTGCGACAAGAAGTGTTGAGTCACCAGGCCCACCCGACGACTCGACATCTGGCTTCGTATCGGTCATGCTGGAGTGATCCGAATCACGAAGCCGAGGGGGATGCATCCTCAATCCCGCCGATCGCCGAGTTTGCTGTCCGCCCGCCTGTCCGCCTGCGCCGGAGGCACAGTATCTCATGCATCCGATTCGCTCTGTCCGATGGCCCCTGCTCACCGTGCTGTTCGGCCTGGCAACGCTCTCCTCCTCCCTGCTCGCGCAAGATTCCAACGACCCGAACGATCCCCGCTCGGTCGCCTTTTTTGAAACGCACATTCGGCCCATTCTCATCGAGCGTTGCGTCTCCTGCCACGGTCCCGACCAGCGCAAGGGGGGACTTCGGCTCGACTCGAAGACTGCGGTCTTCGACCTCGGCGGCGACTCCGGACCCGCCATCGAGCCCGGCGATCCGGACGCGAGCCTCCTGATCGAGGCCATTCGCTACGACTCCTTCGTGCAAATGCCCCCCTCGTCCAGGCTCCCCGATGCCGAGATCGCCCGATTGACCGACTGGATCGCCCAGGGAGCCGCCTGGCCCGACACAACCACTCCCGGCGAAAACGACGACTCCTCCCGCCCAGCCGAGACCTTCGACCTCGCCGCCCGGGCCTCGCACTGGAGCCTCCAGCCGATCACCGATCCCCCCCTGCCCGCCGTCGATCGTTCCGCCTGGCCCCGCAACCCGATCGACCGCTTCCTCCTGGCTCGTCTCGAAGCCGAAGGGCTCGAACCGGCCCCCGAAGCCGAACGCCATACCCTAATCCGTCGCGCTTCCTTTGCCCTGACCGGCCTGCCCCCGACCCCCGAGCAACTCCTCACGTTCCTTGCCGACGACCAGCCTGACGCCTTCGATCGCCTCGTCGATCGCCTGCTCGAATCCCCCCAGTACGGTGAACGCTGGGCGAGGCACTGGCTCGACCTCGTGCGCTATGCTGAAACGTCCGGCCACGAATTCGACTACGACATCCTCACCGCCCACCGCTACCGCGATTACGTCATCCGCGCCTTCAACGACGACGTGCCATACGATCAAATCATCGTCGAACACCTGGCCGGCGACCTTCTCGACAACCCTCGCCGCCACCCCGAAACCGGCACCAACGAGTCCATCCTCGGCACCATGTCGTTCTTTTTCCCCGAGGGAACCCACTCTCCCGTCGATATCACCGAGGAAATGCGCACACGAGTCGACAACCAGATCGACGTGCTCGGCAAGGCCTTCCTCGGCCTGACCGTCGCCTGCGCCCGCTGTCACGACCACAAGTTCGATGCCATCTCGACCCGCGATTACTACGCTCTCGCCGGTCACCTGCAAAGCACTCGCCATCAGTACGCCGTGATCGACCCCCCCGAGGTGTTCGACACTCCGCTCGCCGAGCTTGACGCCCTCCGCCTCGCCCTCGCCGCCGAAGCCGAACCGCCTGCCCCGACCCGCGCTCCGTCCCCCCCTCCTCGCGATGGCGACTCGCTGTTCGAGGACTTTTCCTCCCCCAACTTCTCCTCCTGGTTTTCCTCCGGCCACGCCTTCGGCTCCCGCCCCACTCAGTCGGGCGATGTCGCGGTCGATGCCGACGGAAATCTTCTGCTCCTCGCTCCCGGCTGGGCCCATAGCGGCGCGATCGCCCCCGGCCTCGTCGGCGTCCTTCGGTCGAAAACCTTTCCAATTGATCAACCCTATGTTCACTTGATTGTTTCAGGAAAATCAGGACGCGTCAACCTCGTCATTGATGGCTTCGAGAAAATCCGAAGCCCCATCTACGGCGGCCTGACCCGTACCGTGAACCACGGCACCGAACCGCGATGGCTCACGCTCGACGCCTCCATGTGGCGCGGCCATCTCGCCTACCTCGAACTGGCCGACGGCGCCTCATCCGACTACACCGGCGCGATCACCTCCTTGATCCCCGGTGACGGGCACCTCGCCATCGGCCACATCATCACGTCCAATCATCCCGAACCCCCTGGAATACCCTCCTCCGTCTCGTCGGGGCCAATCCGCAGCCGCATCCCTCACGCCTCGCTGACTGATGCGGCCTCCTCCCACATCGACCGCTACCAACAGATCGCCGCCAGCCTCCCCCAGCCAACCCTCGCCCTTGCCGCCGCAGCCGGCACTAGCATCGACGTGCCCGTGCACATTCGAGGCAGTGCGAAGAATCTCGGCGCCATCGTCCCGCGCGGCTTTCTCGAAGTCCTGGGGGACGACGCTCCCGATCGCCTGACCCTCGCCCATCGCATCGCCGACCCTGCCAATCCGCTCCCCGCCCGCGTCATGGTCAATCGCCTCTGGGCCCACCACTTCGGCCGCGGCCTCGTCGCCTCTCCCGACGACTTCGGCGTCATGGGCTCTCCCCCCTCCCACCCGGAGCTCCTCGACTGGCTCGCGACCGAGTTCGTCCGCTCCGGATGGTCGATCAAGCACATGCATCGTCTGATCATGACGTCTTCCGCGTATCAGATGTCCAGCCGCCCTCGATCCGAGGCCGACGTCATCGACCCCGACAACCGCTTGCTCCATCGCGCCAACCTTCGCCGCCTCGATGCTGAATCCCTCCGAGACACCATGCTGGCCCTCTCCGGCCGCCTCGACCCCACCCTCTACGGCCCCAGCGTCCCCACCCACCTGACCCCCTTCATGGACGGTCGCGGACGCCCTCGCGAATCTGGCCCGCTGGATGGAAACGGACGCCGAAGTCTTTATCTGAACATCCGTCGCAATTTCCTCTCACCCTTCCTCCTTGCCTTCGACTTCCCCAACCCCGCCACCACCCGGGGCCGGCGTGATTCGTCCAATGTCCCCGCTCAGGCCCTCGCCCTGATGAACGACCCCTTCGTCCTCGACCAGGCCCACCACTGGGCCGATCATGCCACCGCCGATCCCACAATCGCTCCAGAGGCCGTCGTCGACCGCCTCTACCTCGCCGCCTTCTCTCGTACCCCGACCGACACCGAACGCTCCCGAGCCCTCGCCTTTCAACGCTCAAGCTCCTGGGACGACCTCTGCCACGCCTTGTTCAACGTCAAGGAATTCCTTTATCTCGACTAACCGGAGCCTCCACCCGATCCCTCGACAGAACCAATCCGGCCTCCTCTCCCCGTCTAAAGGGAAAGCGCTGGGGTGAGGGGTCCTCGGCGTTCTCAACAGACCCCGTCCCTTTCCTCCAGGCCCTTCGCTCCCAGCAGCATCACACTCCGCGCCGCCCACGACCACCGTTGCTCGCTTCTTGTCTTGCCGACTGCCGACTGGAGCCACTCGATGAGCCGCCTCACCTCCCCTCTCTCACGCCGAGCCTTGCTCTCCCGCGGTGCCAACGGCTTCGGTGCACTCGCCCTAACCTCCCTGCTCACCGACTCAGCATTCGGCGCCTTGCTGGCCCCCACTGCCGACCTTGGAAGCCCGGCCTCCCCCCTGCACCACCCGCCCAGGGCCAAAAGCGTCATCTTCCTCTACATGGATGGCGGTCCCTCTCAGGTCGACACCTTCGACCCCAAGCCCCGCCTCACCCGAGAGCACGGCCAACCCATCCAGACCCGCGTCGAACCCACCCAGTTCAACGACGTCGGCGCCGTCCTCGGCTCCCCTTGGGCCTTCCATCGCCGGGGAGAGAGCGGCATTCCCGTCAGCGACCTCTTTCCTCACATCGGATTGTGCGTTGACGATCTGGCAATCATCCGATCCATGGTCTCCAACTTCTCCGAACACACGAACGCCAATTATTTTCTTCATACCTGCCACGGTCAGCAAGGACGCCCCAGCGCCGGCTCCTGGATCACCTACGGACTCGGCTCCGAGAGCCAAAACCTTCCCGGCTTCGTCGTCCTCAACGGCGGCCTCATTCCTCCCGGCGGACTCGACTGCTTCGGCAACGGCTTTCTCTCCGCGTCTTACCAGGCTTCGATCCTCAAATCCGGCGACCAGCCGCTTGCCAACATCGCCCCTGCCGACAACTCCCTCGACGCCCAGCGCCGCAAGCTCGACCTCATCCGAGCAATGGATCGCGATCTGCTCACTCAAATTGGTGAACACGATGCGATCGAATCCGCCATCGCCAACGCCGAGCTTGCCTTCCGCATGCAATCGGCCGTCCCCGAGCTGACCGACCTCTCCGGAGAGTCTCCCGCGACCCTTCGCCTTTACGGCTTCGACGCTCCGTACCCTGCCACCCAGTCCTACGCCCGCCAGTGCCTCCTCGCCCGCCGCCTCGTCGAGCGCGGAGTTCGCTTCATCGAGCTGACCTGCCCCGGCGTCGGCCACGACCGCTGGGACCAGCACTCGAACCTCAAAAAGGGCCACGAAGACAACGCCCGAGCCGTCGATCAACCCATCGCTGCCTTGCTTCGCGACCTCAAAGCCCGTGGCCTGCTCGACTCCACCCTCGTCCTCTGGGGAGGCGAGTTCGGCCGCACTCCAATGGCCCAGGGCACCAACGGCCGCGACCACAACCCCTTTGGCTTCACCATGTGGCTTGCCGGTGGCGGCATCAAGGGGGGCACCATCCACGGCGCAACCGACGACTACGGCTACCACGCCATCGAGAACAAGGTCGAAATCTACGACCTCCACGCCACCATTCTCCACCTCCTCGGCATCGACCACACCCGCCTCACCTACCGCTTCAGCGGTCGAGACATGCGCCTGACCGACGTCCACGGCCACGTCGTCCACCCCATCCTTGCCTGATCCTCCGTTTCGTTCAATTTCAGTCAACTTCACGGCATGTTTCATGGAACCAGCGATGATCACCTCTTTGAAATTCACAGGTTTCTTTTTCCTTTTCGTTCTTCTGTCCGGTTGCGGCACCCCACCCTCCGACCCCGCCTCCGACACCCCTACCTCAACAACCGCCGACCCCGCTTCCGACACCTTCCGTCAAGAGGCCCGCGCCCTCACGAAATCCTTCGCCGAATCCCTTAAAGCCGAACTCTCCGCCGCCATGACCGAGGGAGGCCCCGCCCTTGCCATCCCCGTTTGCTCCGACAAAGCCCCTGCCCTCGCCGCCGACGCCTCCGCCAACGGCCTGACCATCCGCCGCATCGGCACCCGAGTTCGCAACACCGCCACCAACACCCCCACCGACGCCGAGCGTGCCGTCCTCGAACGCCTGACCGACCAGTCCCCCGAGTTCGTCGGCGAACTCGACGGCTCACTCACCTTCATGCGTGCCATCTTCATTCAAGAGGCCGTTTGCCTCAACTGCCACGGCTCCCCCGACATCCTGCACCCCGAAGCCCCCCCCTTGCTCGCCGAACTCTACCCCGACGACACCGCCACCGGCTACGCCCTCGGCGATAAGCGCGGCGCCTTCGTCGTCAAACGCAGCTCCCCGCTTCCTGATCCCCAATAAGCTCGACCGTTCGCCCGATTTATCCGATGGAGGACCGTCTGACTTCGATTCAACTTAACGCGGAAACGCGGAAAAAAGGATCAAGGCCCCAAGCGCGAAGGCTCCAACCGCAAACAGCTTGCTATGCCGAATCAATGGTGGGATCACCCGTTCGGCAAACCGGCGATGCCATCTCCACGGCAGGAGCAGCAACCCCACCGCTGTGAGCACCATCAGCCATCCAAAGACCCGGAATACCGCTGGGAACATCATCAGTGGTGAGAAAATGATGATCCCCACACCGGCGATCAATCGTAGCACCTGCTCCGCCACGTGGACACGGGCAGACCGAGCGAAGGCCATCAGAAACGCTTCGGCGCGATCAGGGGCCACGAGGATCAACCCCGCCAAACCAATCAGCCAAAGGCCGAAGGTCACAACAATCGCTCCAGCAACACCGCTGATGACATTTCCCATCAGACACGCTGAATCGTTCATGGACTCCCCTGGTCGCCCTGTCCGATCCTCCGCGCGATCAGCAACGCCAGAATCACTCCCACCACCAGCCCCCGCAAAGACGCGTTTCTCTTCTCTCTTCCGTGCCCGGAGACCGCCCCAGCCCCCGAAATTGCCTGCAAGCCGAGGCCGAACGACGGTCCGCCTCCATCTCTAGACCTCAACCTCAATGTGTTCCGTTTCCACTCCGAACCCGCCGACGAACATGTCGAGATACTCTTTGGGGGTTCCTCGCCGCTTCGCGTCCTCAAGAGACTCCCGCTCCAATGCCTCCCGCGTAGCCTCTGCCCGGCTGCGATCGCGAAACGTCGCGAGGCGAAGCCCGCCGAGGGTCGACACGCAGGGATCGAGCGAATCCAGCCAGCCCTGCTCATACCCGGGGAGCATATCATCATCATCCTTCCACAGAAGCAGCTCGACGGTGAAGACCTCCACCCGCGCGTGGCCCTTCAACACCGCCGCCGCCCCGCTCCCCGCCGCGTCCCCACGTTTCGCCGGCGGGTCGAGCTCGCCCACCTCGTACAGACGGAGCCGGTCGAGGGCGGCCAGGACCGCCTGGCGTTGCTTGGCGCTCCGCTGGGACTGGCCCGCCCACCACCACTTGCCCCAGTCGCGAAGCTGGTCCTTCCCCGCCGCGGGGGGAGTCATCCCGGCATCGACCAGCAGGCCCCGCAACCTGTCAGGCTCAAGGCTCGTCAGGTCCGCCAGCCTGTCGCCCCGAAGCTCGAACGGGTTCATGCCCCCAAGATTCTTCTTGAGCAGCCGCTCGCTCAGCGTGTTGCAAAGCGCCTCCGCCCGGCTCCGGCTTGTGAACGCCCTGACCGGCCCTCCCCACTCCCACCGCAGCGGGCCCCTGTACGACCCGGCGGCCGCGCTGTTCTCGAAAATGCTGTCCCACCCGGCTTCATACAGCCGACGGACCAGGAACAACGGCCCATCCATCTCGATCGCCGCCCCAGGCTCCCCCTTCGGAGCCTCCTTCCGAGTCTTCGCCACGGTCCGCTCCTCTTGTAAAGTCCTGTCCCTTGGTCGTTCTCTCCCGGTGCCATTGGATTGGCCAGTGCGCTCCGTCCGATCGTCACTGGCCAGGCCAGTGACACCCAGCTCATGACCCTGGCCATTGGCCTCGGGAGCCCCTCACAAGCCGTCGGCCGACTCCGCGGCCCCTGACCCTCCACGCGTCGTCGTCTCCGGGGACGACCCCGGCACTGGCTGCCGGCACGGCCGACCCGAGCGGTACAGCCCCTTCGTCAGCAACCCCAGCGCCTCCTCCTGCCGCCTCACCGCCTCCGCAAACTCCCCCGCGTCCGCCAGCGCCGCCGCCAGCGTGTCGAGGTGGTCCGCATCCTTCCACCCGCCCAGCTCACACGCCTTCGTCGCCGACTCCACCGCCTTTGCCCCATCCCGGTAGGCCTCATCCGGGCAGGTCGCCCACAACCAGGCGCGGCTGTTGTAGGCCTTCGCGTCCTTCCGGTCGAGTCAGATCGCCTCGCTATAGTCGGCGATCGCCCGGTCGTACTCAGCTTTGTGAAACCAGGCATTCCCACGGTTGTTGTAGCTCACTTCATTGGCCGGGTCGAGCCGGATCGCCTCGTTGTAGTCGCTGATGGCGATGTCGTACTCACCCTTCTCCTTCCAGAGAATCTCCCGACTCTGGTACAAGATGGAATCGCCAGGATTGGACCGGATCCGGAACGTGACGTAGTCGGTCGCCTGGTCGTACGGCACGACTTGATCGGTCTTCACCCAGCCGCTCGCACTCCCCCCCTCCTGGACCAGCCAGAGCCAGGGACCGTTGACCGCCTTCACCCGATCAACACGGACTTCGCGTCGTTCTCCGCCTCGCGAAGTCTGCTCGCGATTCTCGTCATCGACGACCTCCCCCTTGACCTTCAGCACAGTGCCGAAGTGGGTGATCACACGTTGGTTGATCCAGTCATTCGCCGACGAGTCGGTCACCGTCTGCCCGGCCGCAAAGGTCGCGGCCATCAGGGAAGCAGCCCACATCAGGGACATCAGACGCCTCATCGACGCGGTCTCCTTCACGGACCTTACTGATGCGTGGGATCGAGATCCCGAGGGAAGTCCATCGCCTGATTGTGCGGCATCATCCCCGCGCCCTGCAACACAAAATCCCCCTCCCAGCCCTCGCGGGGACGACGCGGCCGAGTCAGCCCCGCAACCCGTTGCAGGCCACGCGCGACCGCCTCCTGATCGAGCCTCATCGAGGCTCCCGAGCCCTCCAAGGTCGTCCCCGCTCCGAATCGCATGCAACTGCCCGACGAGGTTGTCGCGACCCTCCCAGGCGGCGGGCGCTCTCAGCCTCGGGCCGCCTCACCGCAATCGCTTCCCCCCCTCCCCTGCAACGCCGGTCAGGCGCCAATGCTCCTCCCCTCGTCGGCTCCATTCCGGATTTCCCCTTTTGGTTCCCGAATCGTTCCGGATTTTGTGCTTAAGCCTCCCCTTCGCCCCGATGATTTCGGTATGAGCCCGCATGAGTGCTCCGCACGCCAGGCCGACCTGATCCACCCCCCCATCGAGGCGAATCGACTCCCATGAGCCACTCCACCGGACCCCGCACCGACGACGGAATAACCATCTCC